>DAOUVM010000290.1 GCA_030667645.1 Ardenticatenales bacterium
CTTGCGGTTGGGGGACCGATTCTTCCACCCGAACTCAAGAGTATCCTCATAGTACCCATTGCGCCTCATCTGAGTATGGACCGGGCGGTGGTGCTGGCACAGGGATCCAGAGTGAAAGCTCAGGTAAAGACAGACCATCAGGCCATCCTGACCGTGGATGGACAGTATGAAATCGATCTACAGAACGGGGATCAGGTACTGATTCAAGCTTGCCCCCACCTCAGTCGTTTTGCGCGGGTCCAGCCACGCAGTTATTTCTACCGTTCTTTGTTGGCGCGGCTGGTGCCAACGGAACCGGTGCCCGACCACAGTGCTCAAGGAAGACATTGATGGAACCCAAGTTGCGTAGTCTGTTGAAGCAGGGTGAGCGCGCCATGCGCCTGGGAAAACGACAGGCGGCGGCTGACGTCTACCGGATGGCGGTGGCACAGTTTCCCCACTCGGCCGAGGCAAGGATGGCATTGAGCCAAGTGGTCAACTCTGAGGAAGGGCAGGTTGGATGCACCCAGCCCGCACATGAGCTGGATGCCAGTTTGCCGGATACCCGGCCGGCATCCCCCCTGCCCGGACCCGAGGAATACGTTGCCTCATATCCTGCTCTAGATGACGTCTCCCCGGCCGGCTCGCTGGACGAGGTCATCGCTGAATCTAGCCGCTGGCTCCAACAAGTGACCGAGGCTCCTCCTCCCCCTGCAGCGGCGCCACCGGTGTCGCAGCCCGCGCCACTGGAGGAAGCTGAGGCTGTGCGTCCCTTGGGTCCCGAGGTGACGATGTGCTCATACCACCCGGGCGAGGAAACCGCTTTGCGGTGCAATAGGTGCAGCAAGCCGATCTGCACCCAGTGTGCCATTACGACTCCGGTTGGTTATCGCTGCAAGGACTGTGTCAATGAGCAGCAGGAGATGTTCTACAGTGCACTCTGGTACGACTATGCACTGGCAGTGGTGGTTGCCTTTCCCACGGCCATCATTGCGCCCATGATCATCGATTCCATCGGCTGGCTTACCATCATCCTCGCTCCGTTTGCCGGGATGGTCATTGCGGAGGCGGTTCGGTTGGTCGTCCGCGGGCGGCGCGGCCGCTGGCTTTCGCTGGTCGTGAGTCTGTGCATCATTGCGGGAAGCCTACTGGTGGTTGGGGCCTGGCTGGTTCAGTTGCTGGGGGCTGCGGGGCCCATTCAACTCCCGTTGGGGAGTCTCTTGTGGCAGTTGGTATACGTCTTTCTGGCTGCCAGTTCCGCATATTACCGCCTAAAGTGATAGGCTGTCTGGCGACTTGGCGATGAGGTGGCTCAACCGTGCTCCTTGAACTCACGATTCGGAACTTTGCCATCATCGATGAGATCGATCTGCGGTTTGGTCGCGGCTTTTCCGTGCTTACGGGCGAGACCGGGGCGGGAAAGTCCATCATTGTCGATGGATTGAACCTCCTGCTGGGCAGTCGAGCCGACAACACAATGGTTCGCGCGGGGGCAGAGCGCGCCCAGGTGGAAGGCGTGTTCAGCCTGGTGACCGGTGATGACCCGATCCACGCATCGCTGGAGCAACAGCAGTTGCGTGGATCGCAAGTCGACCGCCTGATGATTAGCCGCGAGGTCAGGGCGAGCGGCCGGAGCATCAGCCGAATCAATGGTTCGGTTGTCAACCTTACACTGCTGCGCCAGATCGTCACCGGATTAGTCGATATTCATGGCCAGAGCGAGCATCAATCACTGACACGGGTTCGTGAACACGTCAACCTACTGGACCGGTACGGCAGGCTGGAAGAGGACCGGGCAGAGGTGGCCAGCCTTGTGCGTGAATTGGAGACGATCCGTGGCGAGTTGAACCGACTCAGGCGGGATGAGCGTGAGCTGGCCCGCAGAGTGGACCTGTTGACCTATCAAACCAAAGAGATTCGAAACGCAGGGCTCAGGCCGGGAGAGGACGTCGCACTGCAGGAGGAACGCACCCGCCTGGCCAACGCACAACAGTTGGCAGAGTTGGCCGATGAGGCCATTGCCTACCTGGAGACCCAGACGGAAGCAGTGCCCGCGGTTCGGGATCTCATGGGAACTGTCTCTCTCTCGCTGGCAGCGTTGGCGAGGATCGATACCAGTGGGACTGCCCTGCGCGAGATGGCAGAGCAGGTCTCTTTTCAGGTGGACGAGCTGATTGATGAGTTGCGCAAGTACCGCGAACAGATAGAGTCCAATCCGCGCAGGCTGGCCGATGTGGAAGAGCGGGTTGAGTTGATCCGCCAGTTAAAGCGCAAGTATGGTGACTCGATAGAGGACGTGCAGGCTTTTTGTGAGCGTGCGGCGAACGAGTTGGATGACATAGACCACAGCGAGGAGCGCACCGCCGTACTGGAGGAGGAAGAGACGCGGCTCTTGCATGCAATTGGCAAGGCGGGAATGGCTCTTTCCGCCCGCCGTCATGCAGCCGCGACCGAGCTGGCCACGGCCGTAGAACGGGAATTGGGTGACCTGCGAATGACAGGGGCGCGCCTTGGCATAGACATCCAGCGCCGGCCGGACCCGGCCGGCGCTTTTGTCACGCCCCGGGATGACATGCCGGGATCGGAGCTGGCCGCCGATCGACTTGCCTTTGATGCCACCGGGCTGGATCAGGTCGAATTCCTCATCAGCCCCAACCCGGGCGAACCCCTGAAACCAATGGTCAAGATTGCGTCGGGCGGCGAGACATCCCGGCTGATGCTTGCAATCAAGACCGTTCTCTCTCTCGCGGATCGCATTCCTACCCTGGTCTTTGACGAAATCGATCAGGGGATTGGCGGCCGAGTAGGGCAGATGATCGGTCAGAAACTCTGGAATCTCTCGGGCGGGGAATCGGGAGAGCGACAGGTCATCTGCATTACCCATTTGCCACAATTGGCCGGGTATGCGGACACGCACTTTCAGGTCCGGAAACAGATCGTCAAGGGCAGGACCATCACGCGCGTGGTGCGGTTGGACACCTTGGATGAGCGGGTGAGCGAGTTGGCTCAGATGCTGGGCGAGGAGACCCCTGCCACGCGCGGCAGTTCTCGCGAGATATTGGACCAAGTAAATCAATTCAAGTGAGGCGGTCAGTGCGGCCTTACACGCCGCTTGACGGCGGCGAACTGAGCTCTCCAGGCCGGCAAGGCCAATGGAATACGCTCCCACAGAGCCAGGTGCGCCGTACACGGCCGCGGTGTCCATATTCCCTCGGTAACATTATCATTTGATAGAACAATAGACCTTCGGTAACATTTTAGATGATAGAATGCGGTGTCTTGACCGGCAAAGTGGGTATGGTATAATTTGCGCCACACGCCGACGTAGCTCAAGCGGCAGAGCATCCGCCTTGTAAGCGGACGGTTATGAGTTCAAGTCTCATCGTCGGCTTGCAGTGTCTGTGGATAACACCTTGTATGAAATTGGGTCGGTGTCCCGAGCGGCAAAGGGGGCGGACTGTAAATCCGCTGGCTCAGCCTTCGCAGGTTCGAGTCCTGCCCGGCCCACTGAGTGCCTACATAGCTCAGTTGGTAGAGCACGCCCTTGGTAAGGGCGAGGTCATGGGTTCAAATCCCATTGTAGGCTCTGTAGGCTCTCGATTTTTCGCAAGTACCCTGCTTGGCTGGCGAAGCTGAACGGCAGGGTACTTTTCGGTCTGCAGTTGATGGAGATTTGAGGCAGTTGAGGAGGAGCGCTTTTCATGGCAAAGGAAAAGTTCGTACGCGACAAGCCACATGTTAACGTGGGAACAATCGGTCACATTGACCACGGCAAGACAACTTTGACGGCAGCCA
>DAOUVM010000192.1 GCA_030667645.1 Ardenticatenales bacterium
CCGCCGCCACGGCGGACAGAATCAGCGTTGTTGCATCCATTGACTTGCTACCCCTGCGCAGTCGATTCATTACTCTCAGTCGTCTTTCGGCGAGATGCCGGAAATCCAGCACCTTGATGGCCGTTCACATCCGAAACGAACAGGTGCAAGTGGTTGGCGTCCACGTCATTGACCGGTTTGGATCCGCCACCGCCGTGCAACTCTCGGTTATCCCCCACCGGTCCGCCCCGCCTGCCACTTGCACTTGAATAACTAAAGTCCTCCATCTACCAGCCTATGAGGATGGGCTCTCCTGATGTAACTCGACCGGACACAGCTCAACCAGACCGAGCTTGTGCAGCAGTTCAAACCGTTTCACCACCAACTCGGCATCGCGAATGCCAGACTCGTTCTCCACCAGATCCGTTATTTCCAACGCGGTGCGCCGGCCGTCAGCCCAATAATCTGCCAGGATCGGCAGCGTAAAGCCCCAGTGGGGGCGAGAATCGATCAACCTGTACCAGGCGGTCTGCTCTTCTTGCGACAACACAGCCAGACGGCCGCGCACCGCAACCGGGCCACGGAATAGACGACGGGGTACGAAGGTGGGAGCCTTTTCCTCCCATTCATCCATCGGCGTACTTGACAGGCCTGGCTCATCGACACCTTTACTGCGCTCTGGACGGACCTCAGCCGCTCGCCGGCCGCGCTCCAATTGAACCTCGGCAAACTGGGTCGCTTCCCTTCCCAATTCGGTCGCCAGCGGCGCGATCCCGGTCCACAGGCGGGTGAGAGTTGCCAGGGATTCCTGGTGACGGGCGAGCAGATAGGTGACCAGGCGGCCGAGTTGACCGTTCCCGGCCGCGGTGGCGCCCGGCATCGTATCATCAAACATCCGCGTGATGTGGGCCTGCACCCTCTTGACCAATCGACCCTGAAAACCAGCAGCCACTTGGTAGGCCAGCCAGGTGGTCTCTGCCCGGCCGGCGCTGGCGACGAAATATATAAAGGCCCCCGCCAGGCTCCCAGCTCGAGCAAGCATGGCCGGATCGATCCTGTCCAGAGTGTCGGCCGACGTGTGGTAGAACTTGTCTGGGCTCTGGATGAGCATCGCCATCGGAACACCTACCGTGGGATCGGAAAAAATGAAATGGTCCGATCCCCCTGTAAAGCCGGTGGTCGCATACCGAAAGAGGGCGTACCCTCCTACCCCGCTGTGCAAAGCAGCATCATCAAAAAGCTCCTCCCGCAGCCGTTCCAGCAGATCCGGCACAAAGGAGCTAATCGAGTCCGGGGGGCACTCCAAAAGGAACGACGAACCATTCAGCGCCTGGTCGCCGCCGACCATATCCAGGTTGATCCCCGCAACCATGGAGGGAATCTCTCCCTCATGCGCCGCGAGATAGGCATAGGAGCCGAGCATTTCCGGCAGCCAGAGAAAGCGGATGCCGCGCCTCGGCCGGGGCAGATCACCATTGCGGATGAGGTGGTGCAAGGTTCGGGCTGTCTCCAGCGCGGCCGCGGCCCCAGAGGCATTGTCGTTGGCGGACGGCTGCGGGTGGCAGAGATGAGACACCAGGAGCACCTGCTGGTCAGTGTCGCCAGGGATGAACGCGCTCACGACCTCGAACGTGCCATCAACCAAACGACTGCTCACGTGAGCCCGTACCCGGACCGGTGGCAATCCCTCGTTGGCGCGGGACCGAACAAGCTCTCCCAGCCACTCCCCCTGGCGGGTAGACAGGACAAACCCAAAGCACTTGGTTTCGGCCGGATAGTCCGACCACCAGAACGACGTATACTGCCGGGCATCCGGCAGATCCATGGGCTCGCGCACCGGCCGAACCGTTCTCATCCCATAGAAGATGATGCCGATCGCTCCGTGCTCTTCTACGGCCAATCGACGCACGCGCTCCACGTCGCCCTTGGTGAGCACGATCTTTCCGTCCAGATCGAGCCCGTCGTACTCGGCCTGATCCAAACCATCGCTCAGCAACACTACCTCGGCGGTTCCATCAAAGGGAGTACTGCGTTGGATGAGCGACAGTTTGAGTCGGCGATAGTCCGCCAGCCGGCAAGCGTGGTCGGCCGGCTCGATCAGATCCAGTCTGGCGCCGGTCGCGTGCCATTCCTGGAAAGAGGGTTCCGCCCAAAAGCAGGTCTCGCGGTCGGCCGGAAAGGTCTCCAACTGCGCGTCCACACCGGCCTTGTGTAGTTCGTCCAACACATAGGTGGCGGCCGCCCGATAGCCGGGGCTGGCCTGGATGCGGTGATGGCGTACGATGGCCGCAACGTGCTCCTTTGCAGCACCCCCTGAGAACTCGTTCCGGATGAGGGCAAAGATATCTCCTAGCATGAGAAACAGTTCCTTCAATTGGGTCGACCACACAGCGTGATGACAGTATAACCGTGCCGCAACCGCAAGGCAAGACACACAGACCACTGACGGGCTTTGCGCCGGTCGGCATCCTCCTTGCAGGCCTGTGGATAACTCGCCGCAATCTGTGGAAAAAGTCCCCCTCCTGTGGATAAGAACCGGTTTTCAGCCACTCCATCCCCTGAAAACCCAGTGGTGGTGGGGAAAGGATGTTGGCAGAGTGGGAAAAAGTGTGGCCGATTTCCGCAAAAGGACCAAGGTAATGGGCACCCCGGCACACATGCGTCGGGGAGGCAAAAGAAATCAACACCTTCTCCACACGGTGGCGCCGGGCATCGACCGTGGATATGGGGGAACGGACGGGAATGAACGGCATATCCAGCGAAAAAGCACTGGATTGGCTGTGGATATCCAGTTATCCACAGCCCCTACTACTGCTACTAATATACTATAAAGAAATAAAGAGATATATATAAACTGGCCTTCGGACGAGAACTCGGACACAATCGATTCCTCCGACCACGTAGAGGTATTGGGGTGTGTGTGCAGGGCGCATCGTGCCCTGCACACACATCCCCGCCCACCGGGTTTTGGCGGCCAGTAGGCGAAGAATGACGATTGTCCGAACTCCTGTCTGAACATCCGATAGAAACCCTTTACCAAGCTCGGCCGGAACGCTATAATCCATAGGATATGGAGATTCTACTGGGTTCTGCGGGTGTCTTGGGTCTTGTGCTATTAGCGAATGTCTCTGAGGGTCGCCCCCGATGGACGTCGAGTTGGGTTCGTTTTCTACTTGTCCTTAATCTGTCTCTCGGCTTGATTGGCGCTCTCGTTCTCCTCGCCGGCCGCCTTGACCTTTTCCCTCCGACCGATTCTGTCTCCTCTTCGGGAGGCATAACTCTGCTGCTGACATCTGTTGTCGGGTTCCTGTTTCTCTCCTCCCCCGTTCGCAAGCGGTTGTCAAGAGTCATTCCTATTCGCCCGGAATCCCCTGTTCATATCACTTCTCTGCTTCTGTCCTGCTATCTCGTCTCCTGGACTGTGCTTTCCCTGTCTCTACTCGGCGGTCTGCAGGGTTTGCAGGACAGTGCAGAGAGCGTCTCGGTCCTTGCGTATGTAATTCAAGCCCTGGGGTTGCTCTTTCTATCCCTGTTGGGGGTGGGGCTCTTGACCCGCCGGCGTTGGGTGCAGGTCGTCGATCGGTTGGGCCTGGCCAGTTTCCGCTGGCGTTCCCTCCTCGTTGCGTCCGTGGCCATTGTTCTCCTGGTCTCGATCAACCTGGTGGTTTCGGTCATCTGGGTGCTGATTGATCCCGACCAGGCAGATGCTGTCCGGCAAATATCCAATGCGATGTTGAGGGATTTTGATTCCGTGGGAACGATCTTCCTGTTGGCCGCGCTGTCGAGCGTGAGCGAGGAAGTGCTCTTTCGAGGAGCCTTGCAGCCTCGCCTGGGCATTCCTCTCACTTCGCTCCTCTTTGCTGCAACCCATCTACAATATGCCATCTCTCCGGCCACGCTGGTTGTCTTTGTCATCGGCCTGGTTCTGGGGGCAGTGCGCCACTACTTTGGCACCTGGGCGGCCATCCTGACTCATTTTGGCTACAACTTTGGACTGCTCTTGATGGGATTGGTCGCGAGCAGGTTGCTCGAGATGGCGGGATGAACACCGAGCTTGCCGGCCGATTGCGCCGTCTGGGTCTGGGCAAAGGTCCGGCCGCCCTCCGGCCGGCGGAGCAAAGGCGGGAATCGCGATGTGTGGAAAACCTGTTGCCCGGCCGTCTCCTTTCTTGTGAGGACAGTGCATGCTTTGTCACCGAACGCAACTATCCACTGGACTCGTCGCACGGAACCCAGCCGTTGGGCTCGCTCCTCGACGCCTCCACCAAGGTGGCGGCAACCATGTTCAAGCAGCCCTCTTTGGCAGAGCTATCTTTTGGCGATTTTGTCTTCCTTGACACCGAGACCACCGGGTTGTCAGGCGGAACGGGGACGATCGCGTTTCTGGTGGGGGTTGGTTTCATAGAGGGTTCTCAATTCGTCATGCGGCAGTTCTTTTTGCGCACCCCAGATGACGAACCCGCCATGCTGACCCATCTGACGGAACTACTCGTTTCCCGTCCGGGGATCGTCTCCTTCAACGGCCGCAGTTTTGACATTCCCTTGCTGGAAACCCGCTACATACTCAACCGCCGGCCGCCGCCTTTTTCTGACTCGCCGCACCTTGACCTGCTTCAACCCGCTCGTCGTCTCTGGCGTGACTCGCTGGACTCCTGTCGCCTGATTTCGCTGGAAGAACAGGTTCTGGGTATCAGGCGAGACCAGACGGACATTCCCGGCGGGTTGATTCCCGGGATCTATCGCGATTATTTGCGCACCGGCAACGGGATCGAGATGCCACGCATCTTCTACCACAATAGGGTGGACGTCCTATCCATGGTGACGCTGCTCTCTCAACTCTGTCGCATCTTTGATCAGCCGAGCGTCGAGCTGGAGCAAGGCGAGCATTGGTTCTCCCTGGCCAGGTGGTACGAGGCGCTGGGTCTGACGGCCGGGGCAGAAAACGCCTACCGATGTGCCATCGCGCAAAAGCTGACGACACCGGCTTTCCAGGATGCCCTCTCGCGGCTGGGACGACTGCTCAAACGCTCCGGCCGGAGAGATGACGCCCAGGTCATTTGGAGACAACTGGCGGCCGTTGAAATGGATGATGTGCGGGGGCACATAGAGATGGCCAAGCATTGCGAGTGGCATGCAAGAGATTTGGGGGAAGCGGCCGGCTGGACTCGTGGCGCCTTGAGCGTGGCGGAGCGCTGGCCCAAGGGAATACAGCGCGCTGCCCGGCCGGAACTGAACCACCGTCTTGCCCGCCTGGAGCGCAAGCTGGCCGGATCCACCTCCCGCCGGTAAATGGGTGTTGCCGTTCTCTGTTGCTCACCTCTGTTGCTCGCTGTCCCCGGCCGACAGGGCCCCGGTCTGCATCTTGACAGGTTCGCCACCCATGCTATACTTTCTGCCAATACTATAGTTACATAGGTATGAGCCGAGCCGATGTCATCCATTCAGCATCAGATGCGCAAGGGAACTACCACCGTCGTCATTCTCAAGCTCCTGGCCGATGAGGGAGTTCCGATGCACGGGTACCAGATCATCCGCCAACTGGAAGCGCAAAGCGGTGGCTATTTCGCCTTCAAGGAAGGTTTGGTCTATCCACGG
>DAOUVM010000132.1 GCA_030667645.1 Ardenticatenales bacterium
GCCGGCCGGACCGGTTTGCGGTCACTCGACATCCTGGGACCGGCGGACCTCAATGAACGTATTGTCTACGACCCAATGGACACGCTCACCCGCCTAGCCTCCTCGCTCGCCGAGCCAGGGATTGTGTACGGGGCCGGCGAGGCAGGATGGTCGATTGCCGATGTCCGGAACCCAGGTCTCCCGCAGCCGCTCTCTCGCGTGCAAACCGATACGCCAGTTTACGGTCTGGTATCGGCCGGGGACAGGGTCTACGCGGTCACCGCTCTGGGCGGACTCAAGATCTACAATGCTGCCGATCAGACCCACCCACTCCTATTGGGGCAGTGGTCCGGCAGCACCTCACTGCGAGACGTGTTGGTTCACGATGGCTATCTCTATCTGGCCGATCGGCAGGCGGGTCTCCGGGTGCTGGATCCGAATCCGCCGGAGTACCCGAACCTGCTGCAGACCTTGCCTCTCACGGGCACACCGGAGCGGATTGTCCCCCTCGCGGACGTGTGCAGCGACGCCGAAAACTGCGATCTGGCCTATGTCTTGGCCGGAGGCGAGGCGGCCGGACTGAGGTTGGTGAATCTGGGCCACCCTACCGCCGGCGTGCTCCCGGGGGGGCAATTCCCAGCCGATGTTGCCACGATCCGGGTGGCCTGCCCCGGAAATGAGCAGACATGTGTCCACCCTTATGCCTACACGCTTGACGGGGGGACTTTTTCTATTTGGGAATTGCCGGAATCCGAGAGCGGAGCCCTGCTAGCCAGTTTCCGCATCAATGGCACGATTCTGTTGTTGGCGGAGAGTTTGGCCTTTGTCGGCAGCGATGCCGGCCACGTTTCCATTGTTGAGCTCAGTAGCCCGGCCGACCCCCGGGTGGTGGGAATGGCGGGCAACGGTGCGGCCGTGCGAGCTATGGCTCTGCGGGAGGATCAACTTCTCGTTGGTTTGGAGACCCTCCCCCGCGATGGCGATTCCGCCGAGCCCCTAACCCGCGGTCAACTGCGGATCTGGAATGTCGAGAACCCGCGCCAGCCAAGGGCAGTGGGCTTGATAGAGACCCAGTCCCCCTTTGCGGCAATGGCATACCAGCCGGAGCTGGAACGCATCGTGACCGCTGGAAGTTCGCTCACTCTGTTTGACTGGCATATGGGTCCCGAATCGGCGGCCCTTGAAGAGGGCACGCATCCAGTCACTGCAGGGGAGGCGGTGTCGATCACTGTGGCCGCCGACCTTCCGCTTCCCGCCCCG
Source organism: Ardenticatenales bacterium (assembly GCA_030667645.1). Taxonomy (GTDB): domain Bacteria; phylum Chloroflexota; class Anaerolineae; order Promineifilales; family UBA4811; genus GLR113. Next base: position 1,240 of record DAOUVM010000132.1, read on the forward strand.
GCAGCCAGCCTGTTTGTCGACGGTAATCTGGCCTACGTGGGCACCGAGTCGGGTTTGGTAGTGGTCGCCGGGTTGGATGCGAGCGCCCCGCGTCTAGTATCCGAGGTTGATCTGGGAGGGACCGTCCACAGCGTGGCGGTACATCGCGAGCGAGGTTATCTAGCGGTTTCTGGCAGTAATCATGCAACCATGGTGTTTGATCTCTCTGACCCGGCCGCGCCAAGTTACATCGGCAGCATGCCTTCGCCCACCGCAGGCCCGCTGGTCGAGCTGTCCCTGGCGGACACTCGGGGTGATGCTCCCATGCTCTGGGCGGTGTGGAGGGGATGGGTGAGTTGGATGGATATCGGCCAGCCACAACCCGGCCCTTCCGAGATCGCGTCTCTGGTGTTTGACGGTATCGTCCCTACTGATCTGGCCGTCGCAGGGGATCTGGCATACCTGACCGATGCTGAGGATGGCCTGTATGTGTTGGACATCTCCGATCCAGCCGCGCCAGAGATCCTCGGCTCGCTGGACACTCCGGGCGAGGCTCACGCCATCGCCCTGGCTTCCGATCGACCGATCGCGTATGTGGCGGACGGCGAATGTGGTGTGCGAGTTGTGACGTTGGAGAATCCAGCGGCTCCGGCAGAGATCGGTTTCTGGCATACTGGGTACGCGCTCGATGTCACGGCGCTGGATACCATAGTGTATGTGGCGGATGTTGGCGAACTGATTGTTTTGGAGTTTGATCCTGCTGGTGCGCCTGCCCTCCCTCCAGTTCCGCAATCGCCCGAGCCGGCCGATGGCGCGATGTTCTACCGGTCGGAAACAGTCCTTGACTGGGGGCCGCCCTTGTCTCCCTGTGATCCATTGACTTACGATCTCTATCTGGGGACCGAGAGCACCCCGCAACTAGTAGCTGCCGGCTTGGTTTCCCCCACCTTTCAGGTCACAGACCTGGCGCCACGGCATTCCTACTTTTGGCAGGTTGTATCGCATGACCGGCAGGGGGATCAAATGGCTGGTCCCGTGTGGCGATTCGAGGTGAGGACCGAGGCCGAGCCCCCGCCGACGCCTTGGCCCGTCCCCCCCCCGGAACTGCCCCCACCTCACCAGGACGCTGTGCCCCCGCTGGTCGGCGGATTGGTGACGGCCGGGGTGATCGCAGGGGCGTTATGGTGGCTGCTGGAGAGGCGCGAGCGGTAATCAGACTGCTCGGCGCGGTTCACCTTTTTGACCGGTCGACCGGCGATGACTATAATCCACCCCGCATTCGAATAGAGTCATACTGCCAGTGTTTTTTCAGGCAAAGGAGGCTGCTATGAATACTCAATCGCTGGTTATCCGCAAAGTGGAAGGATCGACCGATTGGAAGGCGTTTATCCGCTTTCCCTGGCAGGTCTACCGAAACGATCCCAATTGGGTGCCCCACCTCTTTTTTGATCGCAAGGATTTCTTTGACCGGACCAAACATCCTTTCTTCAAGATCGCTGAGATCGAGTTCTTTATTGCATGGCGCGCTGACCGGCCGGTGGGAACGATTGCCGCCGTGGTGAACCACCGCCACAATGAATTCCACGAAGAAAAGGCAGCCCACTTTGGCATTTTTGAGGTGATGCAGGACAAAGAAGCAGCGATCGCCCTGTTGGAGACCGCCAGCGAATGGGGACAAGAGCAAGGAATGACCAAGATACTGGGCCCGGCCAACTACTCTAGCAACTATACCTACGGCCTGCTGGTCGATGGTTTTGATCGGCCCCCGGCGATTGAGATGACCTACAACCCTGCGTACTATGCAGACTATATTGAGGCAGCCGGGTTCACCACCGCGATGGATCTCTGGGCCTGGCACGCCTCGTTGGCGGACATCTACGGCCACAATGGCGAAAAGCTCCCGCCAAAGCTGGTGCGGGTGGTGGAAAAGATCAAAAAGCGGCACAATATTACCATACGCGAGATCGATATGAAGGACTGGGATAGCGAGATCGCCAAGTTCAAAAACATCTACAATTCGGCGTGGAGCAAGAATTGGGGCTTTGTGCCGCTGACAGATGAAGAGTTGCATCTCATAGCCGAAACCCTCAAGCTGGTCGTAGATCCCCGTGTTACCCTGTTTGCCGAGGTGGACGGCAAACCCATCGGTGCGTCTGTCCCCCTGCCCAATGTAAATGAGGTGCTTTCGAGGGCCCGGCCGGGACCGTCTCTACTGAGCAGCTATCTGGCTGCGATTCGACTATTTTTGGGTCGACGCAAGGTCAAAATGCTGCGTGTTTTCGCAATGGGAGTGGTGGAAGAGTACCGCGGCCGGGGAGTAGATGCCCTCTTTTATTACGAGACGGTCAAGCGTGCCTCTCAGCACGGATATACCGAGGCAGAGGCGTCCTGGATCCTGGCGAACAATGACATGATGAACCGTGCCATTGAAATGATGGGCGCCAAGGTTTACAAGACCTACCGCATCTATGAAAAGAACCTCCAATGACCTGGAGGAAAGCGGATGAGGCGGCCGGTGCGCCGCCGGATCAGCGCGCCAGCGCGCTGGGACGCCAGCCAGACAGTTCTATCAAAACCCTGTTGGCCAACAGGAATTTTGCTGCTCTCTTTGTTGGCCAGACCATGTCCCAGGCGGGGGATCAGTTCGTTCTCATAGCCGCGCTTTCCCTGATTAATCAAGTGCTAGACTCCCAAATGGCTTTGGCAGGCATAGCCATGGCCTTGTCGCTGCCCCGGTTGCCGCTCAGTCTGTTCGCCGGCGTTGTGGTCGACCGTTGGAACCGGAAGCACCTGATGGTCGCCGCCGATCTGCTACGCAGCGCAATTGTCCTGCTCCCCTTGCTTATCCGCGGGCCGGAACAGATATGGATTCTGTATCTGACCGCGGTGGGGTTGGGGGTTCTGACCACCTTCTTTGAGCCAGCTCGCAATGCGATGATTCCCAACATCGTGTCGGAGGAACAGCTCTTTCTGGCGAATGGTATGGTGCAGGTGTCTTTTATTATCGGGACCATCACCGGTGCAGCCGCGGCCGGGTTTGCTGTGGATGCATTTGGCCCCTTTTACGCCTTTGCTGTCGACAGCGCAACCTTTGCTTTTTCAGCGGCTGCCATTGCACTGGTGACGGTCCCCAAGCAATCGGCCGAGCGCAGCGGAGCCACCGTGCACGAGCTGTGGCGACAGCTCAAGGAAGGGGTACATTTTATCCGCTTCAATCAATTGCTGCTGCGCATCATGGTGGTGACGGCGATAGCCGCGTTGGGATTGTCCGCACTGATGATCCTGGGAATTGGTTACCTGGAGCAGGACCTGGGAGTGGGGGCCTCTGGCTTTGGGGTGGTGGTGGCTGCCGTTGGCGCGGGGGTGGCGGTGGGCGCGGTGGCTGTGCGCTGGCTGGTCCAGCGCGTATCATTGCTCACCCTGGTTGGAGGCTGTCTGGGGCTGGTGGGTTTGGCCATAATGAGCTTCACCCTGTTGCCCTACTATGAGGTCGTGGTGCTTGGAGCGGTGCTGGTCGGGATCGGCGTCGTCATTTCCCGCGCTGGGTTGGCAACGATGACGCAGAAGCTGACCCCAGACCGTATCCGTGGTCGTGTAGAGAGCGCTGTCAACATGATTATCGGCGTTTCCAGCGTGGGCGCCCAAGGCGCCAGCGGGGTCCTGGGGGAACTGCTCAGTGCCCAAACGGTCTTTCTGGGAGCAGGGGCGATCACGGCCGCGGCGGGAGCCGCGATTCTGTGGCCGCGCCGGGCCCTCCCATCGGCTGACACCTCCGAACCGTAGCTGCGCGGCCGAGGGTTTCCAATATCCATTTGTCTCTGCCTCTCAATCGTGCTAAGATTGCTCTGCGCGATTCACCACCGGGAGACAGAAGGATGGCCATCAAGCGCTACGTTCCGTTTGTGTTGCTGAACATCATTGTCTCGGCCGCTGTGGTGTTAGCGGTACTCAACTACTGGGATCAGAAAGAGGCCGAGGAACAAGGGATCATAGAAGCGACCTCGGTAGCTGCGACTGCGCCCGCCGCCACAGCCGCAGCCGTGGCGACGGCTTCGGCCCCGCCGCCACCGGTGGAGCAGCCACAGAGGGCGGAGGTAATCCACGTAGTTCAAGCAGGGGACACGCTGGGATCCATCGCTGAACGGTATAGTGTGCCCATGGACGACATCATCCTGGTGAACAGCCTACCCGATCCCAACCGCCTGGATATCGGAGTGGAATTGATCATTCCCGTTGGCGGGATCCCCACCTCTACTCCAGAGCCCACACCTGTCCCGACTTCGGCCGAGCCGCCGGCTCCTATCCCCACCGAACCACCTGCACCCGGAGAAGCCGCGGTGGTCATCCGCGAGGTGACGGGAATAGGGGACCTGGTCGCAGAGGGGATGGTGATTGCTAACGAGGGGAGCCGGCAAATCCAGTTATCCAACTGGAGAGTCGAAGACAGCCAGGGAAACGTCTACACCTTCAAGCCCTTCATTCTCTTTGGCGACGGGGCCAACGTTGTGTTGCACACCGGGCCGGGAACAGATACCACGCTTGGTCTCTATTGGGGACTGGCCTTTGCTGTCTGGGAGCCGGGCGAGACGGTGACGTTGCGCGACGCGGACGGCACAGCACGAGCGACCTTTGTCATCCCCTAGGCCAACCGTCCGAGCTGCTGCTTGACCCTGACCTACTGGCCGGCCTTCTTCCAACCAACCAGCATCTGCAGAGAGATATCAACCGGAAAGAGAATGTTTTTCCCCGCTGCCTCTGCCGCTGCCAGCGCCGCCCTGATCCTGGCCAGCCCGGCCGCATAGGCCGCATCACATAGCAGGGAAAGCTGAGAGGCCGCATCCTTGCGGAGGAATGGGTCTTCCAGTACCTCATGGCCCTGTTTGTGATCCTCTATCCGCTCCACCGGCCGCAATTCGGTCCCCCCATAGCCGGCCGACGCCATCCAGCTCGTGACCGCCCCCCACGGCGGAAAGCGGCCCAGATCGGCATCATAGGCGCCGTCGAAATAGTCATAGATGTACCATCTGTGCCGATGTGCGCGCGGGTCCAGTCCAACGATCGCTAGCGAGCCACCGGGCCTGAGCAGTCGTTCTGCCTCGAATACAAAGGCGCGTCGGTGATCAAAATGGTGGATTGCGTTGACACAGTACACCAGGTCAAAGGATGCGGCTGCAAAGGGGAGTTGTCCAGCCCGGCCTTGGACCAGCAAGAGCCTTTCACGCCCGGTGTTGGCCTGAGCCAACATGCCGGCCGAATAGTCCAGCCCGTAGAGCTCGTCGGCCGCCGGCCGCAGACCCCCCAGCCAGTATCCGGTACCGCACCCGACCTCCAACACCCGTCTCCCCCCCGTCTCGCGGATCAAAGCGCGTAGAGCGCTGGCTGTGGGGCGCGGCTCATCCTTCGCAAACCGTCGGTCATAGGTGGCGGCGACCCGATCGTAATCAACCCGCTGATTGTGTCCCACCATTCCCCCTGTCAACTATCCCCTCGAGAGTGCAGTAGTGTGGTTATCGATCTTTGTCTTCCAACGAATCGGGCGCCCGGACCCACAAGTGCAGCACCATCCCCTCGGGTACCTCTTCGTAGCGAGCGGCAACCACAGTTGCCTGCTTGCGCAAGCCAAGACGGTTTGGGTAGTCCAGCACAACAGGTCGCCCCTCTGCCCAGGCGTTTTGGCAACGGTCAACCATCGCCGGACCATCAAAAGTGCGCAGGCGGCATTGCTCAAGACCAATATGGCCGTCCCCCTCTAGCAGAGAA
>DAOUVM010000286.1 GCA_030667645.1 Ardenticatenales bacterium
CCCGGATGGAGATCCGGTCGTCCTGGGGCTCGAGGTAGATGATTTGTTCAGCCATGGATTGGTGACATGTATGGAGCGAACGTGCCAACTGGACGGGTCTTGGCGAGAATCAGCCTGCCAGGCGAATTCAACCCAAGTTCCCAGCCATCGAGTCAGGTTCGCCCTTGCGCCTCTGGTCGTTCGGCGGAACTGGGACCTGCGCTCTCCGTCTTCTTGCGATCCCGCACAGCATCCGCCACAAGCTGAGGAACAAGGGCCACCGCCTCCAAAAGGCGGCTCTTGTCCCGGCCGCCAGCTTGCGCCAGGGTGGGTTTGCCGCCCCCGCCGCCGCCGATGAGCTTGGCGGCTGGCCTGATGAGGTCGCCTGCCCTGAGACCACGCTCCACGAGGTCGGGTGTGACAGCAACAATCAACAACGGACGATCATCCGTTACAGTTCCTAGCGCTACCACGCCGGAACCGACCTTGGCTCGAAACCAGTCTGCCATCTCGCGCAGTGTCTCCACTGTAGCGCCGTCGATGACCGCCGTCAACACCGGCAGGCCGGCCGCATCCTGGACATTCGTCTCCATCAAGCGCTCGAGCCCTTGTCGCGCCAGCGCCCGTTGCAGGTGAGCAAGCTCTTTCCGCGCCGCTTGTACCTCATCGAGTAGGCCCAGCACCTTGTCGTCCACCTCTGTCGCTGAGACGTTGAGATGGGCAGCCGTCCTCTGAAGGACTTGGAATTGCTCCTGGGCCAATGCCTGAGCGTGCCGTCCGGTCACCGCCTCTACCCGTCTCAGGTTCGCACCGACGCTGCCCTCACTGACAATCCGGAAAGAACCAATCTCTGCCGTTCGATTGACGTGGGTTCCACCGCAGAGCTCCAGACTGTAGGGGTCGGCCGGATCACCGATCTGGATGGTACGAACAACGTCGCTGTATTTTTCGCCAAACAGCGCCATCGCACCACGGTTCTTGGCATCCTGAAGCCTGGCGTGTCCAGCGGCGACCGCATGATTCCTCAAAATCGCCTGGTTGACATTGCGCTCAATGGAGCTCAGTTCATCTTCGGTGAGCATGGCAGGGTGATTAAAGTCAAAGCGGAGCCGGTCCGGGGCCACGAGCGAGCCCTGCTGCAGGACATGGTCACCCAATACGCGCCTGAGCTCATGGTGGAGCAGGTGAGTGGCAGTATGATTGCGCATGATGTCCCAGCGACGATCGGCATCCACCAGGACCTGCGACCGGGCGCCAGCTCGCAGTTGGCCCTCAACTACCTTCGCGCCGTGCACAATCAACCCGGTCAACGGAGTATGCACGTCAGTCACCTCGATGCGCCACGAGTCATGCGCGTCAGAGCAACTCGAAACCACGCCAGTGTCGCTCACCTGTCCGCCGGATTCCACATAAAAGGGTGTCGCCGCCAACACCACCTCGACTTCTGTGCCCGGTTCTGCCATCTCGACCGGCACATCATCCACCGATATCGCCAACACCCGGGTCTCCAAGGACAGACTGCTGAGCGGGTCATGGTCCACGCCCTCCCTGGCCAGGAGGCCGCCGGACACTAGGGTCTCCATCAGGTCAGAGTAGCGGCCTTGTTCAGCCGAGTCAATCACACCCATAGAACCGGCGCCACTGGAGAGCCTGTGAGCCTCGGAAGCTGCCTCGAACCCCGCACCGTCCACAGTATAGCCCCGTTCCTCTGCCACATCGCGCGTGATCTCCAAGGGCAGCCCATAGGTGGCATAGAGCTCAAAAACCGTCGCTCCCGGAATCACGGTTCCATCACCGGCTGCCACTTTCTCCAGGACGTCATCCAGATAGGTCAGAGCGGTATCCAACGTGCGCTGGAAACGTTCCTCCTCGGCAGTTATGGTTCGCAAGATATGTTGGTGGCGCTCGCCCAGCTCACCGAAAAAGAAACTCATCTCCTGGATCACAACCTGGGCGATCTGCCCCAAAAAGGGTCCGGTGAAGCCGAGTTCCTTGCCAAAGCGGGCCGCTCGGCGAATGATCATGCGCAACACATAGTTCCGGCCAACGTTGCCCGGCATGGCGCCATCGGCGATCAGAAACGCGGCCGCTCGCGCGTGATCGGCAATAACCCGGTACGCGGTCAGGTTCTCCTCGCGCTCCTCGTCGCTCTGACCAAGCAACGCCTGTGTGCGCGCCATTAGGCCGGTAAAGAGGTCGGTTTCATAGTTGGATCGCGCGTCCTGCAAGACCGCCACCATGCGCTCAAAACCCATGCCCGTGTCGATATGTTTCGCCGGCAGCGGGTCCAGTACACCGTTGGCATGACGCTGGTATTGAATGAATACGAGATTCCACAGCTCGACAAACCGCTGACAAGCGCCGTTGACCCCACAAACGTGATCAGGTGCCTCCGGACGGTCGCAGAAGTCAGCTCCCCGATCCAGGTGGATTTCGCTGCACGGGCCGCAGGGGCCGGTTTCACCCATCTCCCAAAAGTTATCCTTGCGCCCGAAATAGAGGATATTGTCGGGAGGGATATCGGTCGACGACCGCCAGCAATCGGCAGCTTCGGCGTCGCGGCCGAGGTCGCCCCGATCATCTTCAAAGACGGTGGCGTAGAGATGCTCCTTGGGCAAGCCCCACCTCTCGGTCAGCAGTTCCCACCCCCATTGGATGGCTTCCCTCTTGTAATAATCACCAAAGGACCAATTGCCCAGCATCTCAAAAAACGTATGATGATAGGCTGACTTGCCGACATCCTCCAGGTCGTTGTGCTTGCCGGATACTCGCATGCACTTCTGAGTGTCAGCCGCTCGCTTGTAGGGACGACTGCCCACCCCCAGAAAGATGTCCTTGAACTGGTTCATGCCAGCGTTGGTAAAGAGCAACGTCGGGTCGTTTTGCGGAAGCAGCGACGCACCGGGCACAATGGTGTGTCCTTTTCCGGCAAAGAAATCCAGAAATTGCTGGCGAATCTCGGCGCTGCTGGGGAGAGTGGGCTTGCACATGGGACAACCTGTGGGCGAATGCTTGATCAGACTGATAACTCTCGGCGATTGTAGATTATCCGATAGGTTCTGTCAACCACCCCGTATCGAAAAACAGAGAAACGTGGGCTCATTCATCCACTCCCTCTGGCCGGAGGTTTGGCGGCGCCCCGGCGCTGTGTTAGAGTACCGGAGCAGTAGCTTGAGGAACGAGTGAGCGCGGAATGAAGCGGAGATCGTCAGCATTGGCCACGTTGACTGCCGTCATCGTTTTGACGGCCGGCTTGGCGTCGGCCGGAGCCGGCCAGCTCAACGAATCGGCCCTGATCAAGATCTCTCTGCACGGCGAAAGCGACCTGGCGCGCGTAGAGGCGGCCGGTGTACCAGTGTACGCCCGGCTGATCGGCGGTGACGGATCGTACCTGCTCGCCGGGGCATCCCCCAAAGAGATAGCAGCCCTGCAGGCCATGCCCCTGGATATCAGCGTGTTGGATCCCAGCCCCGGCGGGGCAGGCCATTATCTGGTCTTGTCACGATCCCAGCGACAGTTGTCGAGTCTGCCCCCCCAGGTTCGGGTCTTGAGTTACGATGGCGTTCAGACGCTGATCCGGGCCGCCCAGTCCGACGCCGAAAAACTGGCAGCCGGGGGGCTGGAGATTTCAGCGTTGAGCTTGGAACCTATCACCCTCCACTCCCGGCTTGGAGAGATCATCCCCAACACGATCGAACCCGATCCCCTGGTTGCCTCTATCATCACCCAGGTACATCAAACCGAACTCTATCAGTACGAAGAATGGTTGACGGGCGAGGCGCCAGCGATGATCGGGGGAGTGCCATATACCATCACGACCCGGCACACCTACAGTGGGGAACCGGCCGAAAAGGCGACCGAGTTCGTTGGCGAGCACCTGAAAGCTCTCGGCCTCCACGTGGAATACCATTCCTGGAA
>DAOUVM010000291.1 GCA_030667645.1 Ardenticatenales bacterium
AGGCCGCGCACCTTGGCGTCTTCGTCCGCCTTGACGGTAAGAATGATTACCGGGACGGTGGAGATTTCGCGTAGGAGTTCCAGGGTCGCAAATCCGTCCAACTCGGGCATCATCACGTCCAGCAGAACCAGATCGGGAATCCGGTCACGAACCTGCTCCAGCGCCTCCATCCCGCTGAACGCCCCCTCGACCCGGTATCCCTCCAGTTCCAGATTCATTCGAATAAACCGCACCATGCGCGGTTCGTCATCGACGACCAGAACAAGCGGAGCGACTCCTCTGTTTCCGGGAGGTGGGCGGCCAAGCGAGGCAAGGGGTTCTACGGTCATTCGCGGACAAACGTGATGACGTCCTCTCTGGCATCGCTGGGTATCACCTCAACGAAAGCGATTCGATGCCACGGTATCATGACGGTGACCACTTCGGGGAGAAAACTCTCTGCATCCTTGCCGTCCCGCTGGCGCGGGTTGTTGCAGATGAGGGCGTGGTGGCCCGGTTCGGGCAACTCTTCCGCGTCGGCCACAAAAGGCCTTTCACTTACCAGATGGACAAACAGCGTATATGTCATGGCTCCCTATTCCTCAAAGAACACGTGGACTACCAGATCGCCGAATTTGAGTTCATCCCCGTTGCTGAGTGCGTAGGGTAGGTGGGGAGGAAGCCGATAGCCGTTGACCTGGGTTCCGTTGACGCTGTTGAGATCCAGGATAGCCACGCCCTGGGCTGTATTGAGTACCACGGCGTGCAGGCGGGAGATCACCGCCTCATGAGTGCTGTCCTCGGTCAGGTCAAGTTCCGGATGGGTGTTTCTCTGCGCATCCGCCCGGCCGATCCGGATCTGGTCCTGCATGGGGATTCGCACCTCGCGCCCGCTGGACGGTATGGCAAAGCGAATCGCACCGGGCGCCGTCAGCGGCCCGATCCCTTTTCCCACCAGCACTGGAGCCGCCGGATCGTCAGACTTGGGATCGAAAAGGAGTGTGACCGTCTCTCGGTCGTCATCTCCCGGCTGCAGCGGCTCGCCACACTCGGTGCAAAACAGCGACCCGTCTAGCTCACGATGTTGGCAATCAGGGCAGGTTATCATCAGCTATCAACGCCCGCGTACCATACTTGATTCTCTTGCGCCCGGTGACCGATAGATCCCCAGTACGGGCAATGTGAACCGCCTCGTCAAGGGCGGCCTGCGCCAGTTGTCCATGGCCTGCGTTCAGCAGATGGGTGGCAACCCGTTTCATGCGGCGCGCGGCCTCCTGTAGCTGGCCTTTTTCGGCCTCCTCGCGGGCTTTCTCACTCATCCGGTAAAGATTGACCTTGTTGACCGCTCGCTCAATGGCAGGTAGAGGCGGCCGCAAGGGCGTGTCGCTCTCAAACGAGAGCTGCAACTCGCTGTGAAAGCGTTGAGCCCGCTGGTCGGTGGAGATGATGTCAGCGCTGATGTCTGCCTTTACCCGGCTCGTTTCGCCTGGCGTATGAGGCTGCACAATGAGCTCGGCGAGAATCGAAAGCGGAGCATTGTGCTGCAGAGTTCCCACCGCCATCGATCGCCCTGAATGAGCCATCGGGTGGGGCGAGGGGCTGAGCATGTCCACCGATCGAACTTTGATCCTGGGAGCCATACTCAGTCGAAGGTGCAGGTCTAGAGCAAAGGATTGGCTCAGGGAATCGAGCCGCTGTGCCAGATAGCTGTCTATCCGTTCGGGTCCCTCTAGATAGGCGGACGAGCCGCCCGAAGGCGCAACCAGCGCATCCAGGAACAGATCATTCCATTCGTGCCCAATACCCAGCGCGCTGATACCGACCCCCTCCGCGGCCGCTTTTTTGGCCAGCTCAATGCACCCCTCTGCATCTCCGTAGGTGTGCCCATCGGTCAGCAGGATCAGGTGGCTGATCTGGGCTCCCCTCCTGGCCTTGCGCAGTTCCATCAATGCCATCTGCAAACCCTGGAGGATCTCGGTTGCTCCTCCGGTGGAGATCTGGCTGATCCTGGACTTGATCAACGGCTTGTTGTCAACTCGCATTGCCGGCACAACGGCCTGCGCACGGTCGCTAAAGGTGATGAGTGACAGCGAGTCGGGCCGTTCCAGTTGGTCGACGATGGCCGAGGCTGCCGCCTTGACCTGGTTGATCCGGTCGCCATTCATGGATGTGCTGCGATCAATGACCAGGCTGAGATTCACCGCCGGCTTTTTCCCGACCAGGGCGGGGTTGGCGATGACACTCAGCAACAGGTAGAGAACCTGGTCTTCAGCCGTGGCCGGCAATTCCGCCTGGCTCACCAACAACTGAACCATCAGCGCCTCCGAGGCGCCGACCGTGCTCGTGACTCTCGTCCGGTCATAGGCGGCGCGCCGCTCAGGGTCAGAGAGCACTCGATAAGCAACAACCAACTCGCGAAATGCTGCGTTGGTGGCCGGGTCACGCTCCTCTTCTGGGAAACGTTTGACCTGACGGTTTAGAGCGATGCTGATCTCAGCGACCGCGGCCGTGGGCAAGACCCCTAGGATCGCGTAATGATCGCTGCTGCGTGCTTGTGCCATTGTCCTACTCGAATTGTGCCAAGATGATGGTGATGTTGTCCGGCCCGCCGCCATCGAGCGCTGCATTCACTAACCGGTCGCACGCCTGCTGCGGACTCTCTGCCGAGCCAACTATCTCTGAGATCATCTCCGCAGGCACTACTCCCCACAGGCCGTCGCTGCAGAGCAGGAGCCAGCTCGGCGTGGCCAGCGGCCGCGAAAACGTGTCCACCTCCAGGTTGTCCCCCTGGCCGATTGCCCGATATAGAATGTTGCGCTGCGGATGAACGGCCGCTTCTTCGGCCGTGATCTGCCCGGTGTCCTCCAGTCGCTGCACGAACGAATGGTCGTGCGTGAGAAGCTCGATTCGTGCCCCTGAATCGTGCAGCAAGTACGCCCGGCTGTCCCCCACGTGCCCCACATAGAGTCGGCCGCTCACAACCAACGCCGCCGTCAGGGTGGTCCCACTCTCGGGATTCTGACTGTTCACCTGCCAATTCGCCTGCCGCACCGATTCCTGAAGGATGTCCTGGATCGGCTTGCCTGGCTCACTCGAATCAATGCCGAGAGAAGGTGTATACACCTGCCTCATCACCTCGCTGGCGACAATCCGCGAAGCCAATTGGCTCGCCATCTCACCGTCGCTATGCCCGCCCATCCCATCGGCCACGATCATGAGACCGAATGGGGGCATCACCGAATCGCCTACCGCTAGCGAAGTGGCCACGAGCGCCGAATCCTCGTTCCGCTTGCGTACCAATCCTACGTGGCTGGCCACACCCACTGCGAGTGGATGCACGCCGGCATACCGGTCTCTGCGGGTGACGAGTGTCTCCTCGCCGGCCGTCTCCAGTGCCGCGTCCGAGTACCTGGGCGCTTCGGCCGTCTCACCGCCTGGTGCAGGAGCAGCATCCACCTCTCGCTCCTCGGCGGCGGATCGGTCCGGCTTCTGTGGCGTTTTAAATATCTTGCGCAAGATTCCCACGCTTCTCTCCTGGGATCAACTAGGCCGGCAATGCGTACAGGTGCATGTCGGTAGAGCCGACCAGAACCAGATCCTCGTACACGGCCGGTGAACCCGGTATCGGTCCCTCGCTCTGGAACCGCCACCGGAGCTTGCCCTGGCTGATGTCCAGACTGTATACACAGCCATCTATGCCGCTAAAATAGACGGCCCTACATCCTGGATGTATCGCCGGCGACGAGGTGATCTGCCCCGAGATCTCATAGATCCAGCGGCGC
>DAOUVM010000299.1 GCA_030667645.1 Ardenticatenales bacterium
CTCTGAGCAAGCAACCGAGGTAGTTGCTGAGATTCAGGCCCAGGGCGGGGAAGCAGTGGCCATTGCGGCCGATGTGTCAGATTTTGAGCAGGCGCAGCAGTTGATCAAAACCACCCTCACCTCCCTGGGTTCGATTGATATCCTGGTCAACAATGCCGGCACAACACGCGACAAGCTGCTGATGCAGATGAAAGAGGCGGATTGGGATGCGGTGTTGAACACAAATGTCAAGAGCGTTTACAACTGCTGCAAGGCAGCAGTTCGGCCCATGCTGCGAGCAAGACAGGGCGGCCGGATCATCAACGTCAGTTCCGTTTCCGGGCTGGTCGGACAAGTGGGGCAGACCAACTATTCGGCCTCCAAAGCGGGAATCATTGGCTTGACCTATGCCTTGGCCAGGGAGCTCGGATCGCGCCGGATCACCGTCAATGCGGTTGCCCCGGGCTATATTCCCACCGCACTGACCAATGGCCTGCCGCAGGAGATCAAGGACGCCATCACCCAAGCCACGCCGCTGGGGCGATTTGGGCGATCAGAGGACGTTGCCAATGCGGTCGCCTTTCTGGCCTCGGACCGGGCCGCGTTCATCACCGGTGTCACCTTGCGGGTCGACGGTGGACTGGCAATCGGGAGCTAGTAGGTAGGAGCGACGCAGATGGACAAGGTTCACGAGGGAAAGATCACTGTTGCGCCTGAGGTGCTAGTTGATATCGTCCGGCAGGCAGCGCTGTACACCGATGGCGTGGTCAAGATGGCTTCGGCGCCGCCGCGGGTTGACCGCATCTTTCGCCGGCTGGTCACCTCTGAGGGAATCGAGCTCGAGATTAGAGAGGACTCGGTTGTGATTGACCTGTTCCTGGTGGTGCGCGCGGTTGATATGCTGGCTCTGAGCCACAAGGTGCAGCAGGAGGTCATCCGCACCATGGACAGAATCGTGGGAATTGAGGTGGATGCGGTCAACATCCACATTGAGGATGTAGCCTACCCAGGGAACGGATCTTCCTAGAGATGCAACCGCGCCGGCGCGCACGCGGGCTCGCCATTCAAGTCCTATACGAGATCGATTGCTCTGGCCACCCACCGGAGGTGGTGCTGGCAGTGAGGAAATCGGCCATGCCGCTGCCGGAGGCCGCGGCGCGGTTCGCCGAAGAGCTCGTTCGCGGGGTGTTGGCAAACCAGGACAAGATGGATCAACTGATCACACAGTATGCACCCGAATGGCCAGTGGCTCAAATGGCGATCATCGACCGCAATGTGCTGAGAATCGCCATTTTCGAGCTGGCCATCTATGACAGCACGCCCGTCAAGGTGGCGATCAACGAGGCGGTGGAGCTAGCAAAGCTGTACGGCTCTGAAAGTTCGGCGCGATTCATCAATGGTGTGTTGGGATCAGTGACCGACCGGCTCGACGATATCGCGATTCAATTCAGAACATCACACACTTTGCCATGATGGCACTGTCCGCCTCAGAAGCGGACGGCGAGCCAGAATTGACCGGTTGACTCTCCAACCTCTGCTACAAGGAGCCAAGCATTTTATGAGACCACACCGGGTGATCATTATGGGAGCCGCGGGGCGCGACTTTCACAATTTCAATGTTTACTTTCGCGACAACCCGCAGTATGAGGTGGTGGCTTTTACCGCCACTCAGATCCCCAATATCGAGGGACGGACCTACCCGCGCGAGCTGTCCGGAGAGCGGTACCCTGAGGGGGTTCCCATCCATGCGGAGAAGAGGCTCGGCGAGCTGATTCGTGACCTGAACGTGGATCAGGTCGTCTTTTCCTATTCGGACGTCTCGCATGCGGATGTGATGCACAAGGCATCGGCTGTGCTATCGGCGGGCGCCGACTTTCGGCTGTTGGGTCCCGGGGTAACACAGCTCAAAGCGACCAAGCCGATTGTATCCATCTGCGCCGTGCGGACCGGATGCGGAAAGAGTCAGACGACGCGCCACGTCACCGAGGTGCTGCAGAGGATGGGCTATCGGGTGGTGGTGATACGGCACCCCATGCCGTACGGGGATCTGGGCAAGCAGATCTGGCAGCGTTTTGCCACCGCGGAGGACCTGGATCGACACGATTGCACCATTGAGGAGCGAGAAGAGTACGAGCCGCACATTATGCAAGGGGTAGTGGTATACGCCGGCGTGGATTATGGAGAGATCCTCAAACGGGCCGAGGAAGAGGCGGACATTATCGTGTGGGACGGGGGGAACAATGACATCTCCTTCTTCCAGTCTGACCTCACGATCGTGGTGGCGGACCCGCACCGGCCCGGTCACGAGTTGAGCTACTTTCCGGGCGAGGTCAACCTGCGCCTGGCAGATATCATCGTTATCAATAAGGTGGACACGGCCGATCTGGCTCATATTGCTACGGTGCGCAACAATGCACGGATGGCCAACCCGGCCGCGCACATTGTCGAAGCAGCCTCGCCCATCCTGGTAGACAACCCGGCCGCCATCGCGGGCAAGAGGGTGCTAGTAGTGGAGGATGGTCCGACGCTCACTCACGGCGAGATGGCGTACGGGGCGGGCACGGTGGCCGCACAACGATTCGGGGCGGCCGAGTTGATCGATCCGAGGCCATACGCGGTTGGCTCGATAGCGGGCGTTTTCGAAGAGTATCCCGAGACGGGCGCCTTGCTGCCCGCAATGGGATACGGCCCGGAGCAGATCGCCGATCTGGAGAAAACGATCAACAACACTCCGGCCGAGTTGGTGATCATTGGCACCCCGATCGACCTGCGCAAAGTGATCGACATCAAGCACCCCGTCGATCGCGTACGGTACGAACTGCAGGTAATTGGACAGCCAACGCTTGAGGGGTTGCTGCAGGTCAAATTCGGCCGCTGATCGGGCAGGAATCACACTCGTTTCGAATCGCACGGTAATCTGCCGGGATTCCCTGGTCTAGTCCGGGGCGCAGGCCGAGCTGGAGCAGTTATGCACGCCATTGTTGCCCAGAGATCGAAACCCTAATACAATACGGCGTCGTCACGCGGTTGCGGCCTGGCAGAGAAAGCGAGATGCATCCCGCACCAATCGTAGGATGCGATCTTGCGGCCAGGGACGCTCGAAGTCGCAGCGACAGGCTCGGCGCGATCTTTCGCTCAGGTGTTCCAAAGCACTTTTCAAGGGACAACTTTCCGTTTTCAATGGTGATTCACGGGCAGAGCGGTCACAAAACCGCAAGTTGTTTTTGAACCAGTACAAGGAGACCACCAGTCGCAAAGAGCAGGATGAACGCGGCCGGTGCGATTCCAGACAATACCCGCGTATGGGAATTTTCAGCCAGAGACAAGAATTCGGGGAACTGCCATTGAGCACCAGAAATGACTGACAACAATGCCACGCCAATGGTTCGGTACGCAGAACCGCGCGAGACCGCGCAAGTATGGTTGCCTGGAAATCAGGTCCTGGAGGCGCCCATCGGCACCCCGGTAGAAACGTACCTGCAGGCGGCCGGGTTGTTGGAAGAGCAACTCGTTGTCGCTGCCGTCGTGAACGGCCAGATGCGCGAGCTGCACTATCGAATCACCTCTGACAGCGAGGTAGAGCCGCTGACGATGCGTTCTTCTGATGGAATGCGGGTTTACCGGCGTTCCCTCACGCTGCTGCTGGTTACGGCCGCGCACGAGC
>DAOUVM010000188.1 GCA_030667645.1 Ardenticatenales bacterium
CGGAATCAGGGCTCAGCGATCTCTTGAGAGCACCGTTCTAACGTGGTAAGTTGGCTTGTCCTGGCTCTCGTAATAGGTTCGAACAAGAATCTCGCCCAACAACCCCATAGCCAGAAATTGCACACCGATGATGGCGAGCAGGACCGCCAGCAGGAGTAGGGGTCGGTCGCCAATATCCTGACCGGCAAACACCTTGAGAGCCGAGAGGTATAGGCCGATGATGACCCCCAGCGTGCCGGATACGAGTCCCACCCCGCCAAAGAGGTGCATCGGCCGGCCAAAGAAACCCAGCAAAAAGTAGACTGTCACCAAATCCAGAATAACCCGAAAGGAACGATCCAGCCCGAACCGGCCGTATTTCGCTTCTCCCCGAGTGCGCGGCCGGTGGTTGACCGGTACTTCGGCGAGCGTAATACCAATCCAACTGGCCAGCGCGGGAACAAAGCGGTGCATCTCACCGTAGAGATGAATGTTCTCGATCACCTCTCGTCGGTAGGCCCGCAACGAACAGCCCGTATCGTGCAGGTGAACGCCGGTCGTGCGGGCGATGAGCCAGTTGGCGAGTACAGATGGAATCCGCCGGACAATGTTGTCCTTGCGGTTCTTTCGCCAACCTGCCACCACATCATAACCCTCAGCCAGTTTGCCCAGCAACGATGGGATATCGGCCGGGTCATTCTGCAGGTCCGCGTCCAGCGTGACGATGACCTCGCCTCGAGCGTGGTGGAATCCGGCCGCAAAGGCGGCCGATTGGCCAAAGTTGCGCCGGAATCTGACCACGACCAGCCGGGGGTCCATGCGGTGCAACGCTTCCATGATCTCAAACCCGCCGTCGGTACTGCCATCGTCCACCAGGATGACCTCATAATCCTCCGCCACGCCTTTCAGCGCAGTAGCAATCTCGTCGTAGAGAGGCCGGATGTTGGAAGCCTCGTTGTAGACGGGCGCGATAATGGACAGTGAAACCCCTGGTGCCTCTTGGATCATAAGCTGAGATTGTAGCAGCTTTGATTTGGCTTGACAAAAGGGAATCCGATTGGGATAATCCCGATCTGGACGAGTCACGTGGACTGTTTGAGTCACGACTCGGAACTGAATAGTCAAAGGCGACGACGGAGAAGATTGTCGGGAAGACGGCCTCCCAAAGCGGGACGCACAACAGCAGGCGCCGCGAACCGCTATGTGGGGGCCGAGCAACCGCCAGGGAGGCTGGGCCATAGACTGAGAGCCCGGACCGGCACGAGCCCGCCAAGTTCACTCCCGAGCCGACAGGTGAAAACCAACAGTTGTTGGTGACTAGTCTGTTCCGGCAGCCCGCCGTTAGCAGGGTAGCCAATCGCTCTGCCCCCATGGGGGCGTGCCGTTGGTGTAAAGAGCGCCCGGCGCAAACATCGCCGGGAAACAGGGTGGTACCGCGAGAGCTTGATGCCCTCGTCCCGCGTAGGGACGAGGGCTTTTGCTATAGGGAAACTGGCAGGAACGCGGAATGAGTATAGAGTGGCCTTTGCGATACGCGGCGAAGGATGGCCGGCAGATAATCATCCGTCACGCTGCCTATGGCGATGCGCCGGCGCTGCACGCCGGCCTGCTGGAGGTGGCGCGAGAAGGGATCCATGTAGGCATAGAACACGAGGGGGTGGGAGACTTGCCGGCCGAGATCAAGCGTCTCCGCCGGTACCTGACCACACCTCGCATGGCAAGGCTGGTCGCGGAACTCGATGGTCAGGTTGTCGGCGCCGTCTCCCTGAAACCAGGACCATTTGGAAATAAGGACCGCCACTGGTGCAGCCTGGAGGTGTGGCTCGCGCCAGCCAGCCGTGGAAATGGCGTCGGCAGTGCGCTCACGACGGCCGCATTGGCCTGGGCGGAGAGCGAGGGCTTTCAGAAGATCGTCACCGCGGTCTTTGGCAGCGACGATTGGGCAATTGCTCTCTACCGAGAGTTCGGCTTCAAGCCGGAAGGACGGCAGAAAGAGATGTTCATCCTTCCGGGGATCGGCTGCGTGGATAACGTTCTGATGGGACTAGGGCTGGGGAACGGCAGCCAAGCGTCACTCTGATTCTGTACTGCTTCTCAAGGGAGAATCATGCTGGAACAACTGGAGAAACTGCGGGCTGAGGCGCTGGATGCGCTGGGGGGGATCGCTGATGGGACGGAGCTGGATACGTGGCAACGGAGCACCCTCGGCCGAAGGGGGAGCGTGACGCTGATTACCCGGCGGGTGGGGGAACTGCCCAAGGAAGGCCGGCCGGCCTTTGGCAAACGTGCCAATCAAGTCAAGCAAGAGTTGACAGCCGCCTACGAGGCAAAGGCGACCGCTGTCAAGGCAGCCGAAATGGAGCGGCAGATCGCGACCGGGGCGATAGACGTCAGCCAGCCCGGCCGGCCGCGGCCGCTTGGCCGGCTTCACCCCTCAACGCAGGTCTTGAGGGAGATCTGCCGCATTTGGGGTGACATGGGTTTTCAGGTCTACCGCAGCCGTGATGTGGAGACAGACGAATACAATTTCCAATTGCTCAACATGCCGCCCCACCACCCAGCACGCGATATGTGGGACACCTTCTACACCACCCAGGATGGCGTCGTGCTTCGTACCCACACCTCCCCGGGACAGATTCATGCCATGCACGATTATCATCCGGAACCCATCCGGGTGATCTTGCCCGGCATGTGCTACCGTTACGAGCAGATATCGGCGCGGTCAGAGATCCAGTTCTACCAAGTGGAGGGACTGGCAGTGGGCAAGAACATCACATTCTCTGACCTCAAAGGGACGCTGAGCAGCTTTGCCAGGCGGATGTTTGGACCACAGATCCAGACTCGTTTCCGCTGCCAGCACTTTCCCTTTACCGAACCGAGTGCAGAGATGGATGTGGCATGCATCCTCTGCAGCGGCCGAGGATGCAACGTCTGCAAAAAGACCGGATGGCTGGAGATTTTGGGCTGCGGGATGGTTCATCCCGCCGTCCTGCGGCATGGTGGCTATGACCCGGCCGTGTACAGTGGCTTTGCCTTTGGCATGGGGGTGGAGCGGCCGGCAATGATCAAATACGGCATCAAGGACATCCGCTACTTTTGGAGCGGCGACCTCCGCTTCCTGGAACAGTTCTGATTGTTTGGAGAGAGAGTCACATGATAGTGCCGCTGAGTTGGCTTCAAGACTATGTGGACATCACCCTTACCGTTCCTGAACTGGCGGAACGAATGACGCTGGCTGGACTGGAGGTGGAGACAATCCAGTACATCGGTGTGAGCGGCGCCGATCTGGTCTGGGAACGGGACAAATTCGTCATCGCGCGGATACTGGCTGTCCGGCAACATCCTGACGCCGACCGTCTGGTTCTGGCTGAAGTGGAATACGGAGCGCCAGAGCCGGCGACTTTGGTAACCGGCGCAACCAACCTCTTTCCCTACCTGGGACAAGACCTGAGTGGCCGGAACCTCAAATCACCTATGGTGTTGGAAGGAGCAGCCATCTACGACGGGCACAAGGATGGATTCGTCAAGACCCGCCTCAAAGGCCGCAAGGTGCGCGGAATCATGAACCGGCACATGCTCTGCTCTGAAAAAGAGTTGGGTATCTCCCAGGAGCACGAGGGGATCATGATGCTGGAAACGGACGCCGCCCCGGGCACGCCCTTGCAGGATGTCATTGGAGAGGTGGTGCTCCATCTGGATCTAACCCCCAACCTGGCTCGCTGCCAATCGATAATCGGCGTGGCGCGCGAGGTAGCGGCGCTGACCGGGACCTCCCAGACAGTGCGCTATCCGTCGCTGGACGTAGTGATGAAAGGCCCACCAACCGGCGACGCGGTCAGGGTGGAGATCGAGGACCCTGCTATCTCTCCTCGCTTTACCGCCGCCCTCATCCGAGATGTGAGAATCGGACCGTCTCCAGAGTGGATGCAGCGCCGGCTCAAGCTCGTTGGAGTGCGCCCCATTAACGATATCGTGGATACGACCAACTATGTGATGATGGAGTTGGGACAGCCGCTCCATGCCTTTGACTATGATCTCCTGCTGCAGCGCGCCAGATCGGGCGGCGCATCTGTACCGACCATCACGGTGCGGCGGGCCAGCATCGGCGAAGGAATGACCACGTTGGACGGAACCAGTCGCACCTTCACCGAGTATGACATTCTCATTACCGACACCGCCGGCCCCGTCGGTATCGGCGGAGTCATGGGAGGGACCGAGACCGAGGTCCATGTGGGGACACGGAATGTGCTGCTGGAAGCAGCGAATTTCAACTCGGTCAACATCCGGCGCACCGCCCAGGCGCACAGGCTGCCTTCGGAGGCATCAGCCCGCTTTGGCAGAGGAATCCACCCGGCCGAGGCGATCCGCGGTGCACGGCGGGCCGCAGAGTTGATGCGCAGGCTGGCTGGCGGAACCATCGGCCAGGGAATCGTGGACAACTACCCGGATCCGCCAGAGCCGGTGGTGGCGACGGTGACCCCGGCACAGATCAAGCGCTGGCTGGGCATCCACATTGACCAGAAAGAGGTTGTCGCCATCCTCGAGGCGCTCCAGTTCCAGTGCCAGATCAAGGGCGGAGCGATCCATGCCACCGTGCCCGACCATCGACTTGACATCAGCACCGGCCTCACGGGCGCCGCAGACCTGATTGAAGAGATCAGCCGGATATACGGCTTTGACAAGATCCCTGAGACCGAGATGAGCGACCCATTGCCTCCGCTGCGAGCAAACAGGCCGGTAGAGCGAGAGGAGCGCACTCGCGACCTGCTGGTTGCGGCTGGGCTGCAGGAAATTATCAGCTACCGCTTAACCACACCGGAAGCCGAGGCGCGGATTCTCTCCCCGGGCAGCCGGCCGGATGAACGACTGTACACCACCATCGCGAATCCCATCAGCCAGGACAAGTCCGTCATGCGCCACACGCTGCTAGAGTCCATGCTGGTCGCTGTTGCTGCCAACGCCCGTCACCGCGGGCATGTCGCTCTCTTTGAGATCGGTTCTGTCTACCTTCCTGCGGAGGGAAGGCGCTTGCCTGACGAACCCACCCGGCTCTGCATCGGGATGGCAGGACAGCGAGAGACAGTCGGCTGGATGGGAGGCGACGAGGGGTCAATGGACTTTTATGACCTCAAAGGCGTACTGGAGACGCTCGCGGATGGCTGGCGGTTGGAGGGGATCTGCTACGAGCCGGCAACCGATCCGGTTTTCTATCCCGGCCGGGCGGCGCGGGTCTCCCTTCACCGCGGCGGAACGTACCTGGGCACAGCCGGCCAGGTACACCCTGTCGTGGCCAAGCGATTTGACATGCCCGATGGCGTCGCCTTATTGGCGGCCGAGATAGACATGGACGCGCTCATGGCAGCGATTCCGGCTGGCTTTGAGGTTCAGCCTATTCCCCAGTTTCCGGTTGTCTACCGAGACATCGCTCTGGTGCTGGATGAGACCATTCCGGCCGCCGACGTGCAGCAGCTCATTGTCCAGACAGGCGGCCGTTGGCTGGCTCAGGTCCGGCTCTTTGACGTCTACCGGGGTGTGCAGCTACCGGACGGAAAGAGGAGCCTGGCATACGCCCTGGCCTTCCAATCACCCGACAAGACCCTGACCGACAAGGACGCCAACAAGCTGCGCGACAAGATCGTGCGCCGC
>DAOUVM010000119.1 GCA_030667645.1 Ardenticatenales bacterium
GGAAACCAGCCAAGGATGCGATGCTTTTGCATCCTTTCTACCGCGGCAAGATACAGACCGCCCTAAAGTGCCCCGTTCGCGGGCACGACGATTTTGGCATCTGGTATACCCCCGGAGTCGCCGCCCCCTGTCGTGCCATTCACGAGGACGAAGAGCTGGCCTACGAGCATACCAACAAAGGCAACACGGTCGCTGTGGTCTCGGACGGCACCCGCGTGCTGGGACTGGGCGATATCGGCCCCGTTGCCAGCCTGCCGGTGATGGAGGGAAAAGCACTGCTCTTCAAATACCTTGGTGGGGTAGACGCTGTCCCCATCTGTCTGGACACCAAGGACCCCTACCGCATCATCCTCGCCGTCAAGCTGATCCAGCCATCCTTTGGTGGCATCAATCTGGAGGATATCTCGCAGCCCAAGTGCTTCCGGGTGCTCGACATGCTGCGTACCGATCCTGACGTGAAAATCCCGGTCTGGCATGACGACCAGCAGGGAACAGCCACCGTTATTCTGGCCGGGGTGATCAACGCATTAAAGGTGGTCGGCAAGCGGCTGGAGGAGGCTCGAGTGGCCATTATCGGAACCGGCGCCGCCAATGTGGCTACGCTGCGTCTGCTGATCGCATCCGGCATCCCATTTGGCAAGATCATAACCTGCGACAGCAAGGGGATCCTGCATCCAGACCGGGAGGACATTGAGTGGCGCAAGATCGAGTTCGTGGACAAGTGGCGGATTTGCCAGCAGAGCAACGCAGAAGGGAGACGGGGCGGCCCGGCCGAGGCAATGCGCGGCGCCGACGTATGCATCGCCGCCAGCAAGCCCGGACCCGGGACCATCCTGCCCGAGTGGGTGGGCGGAATGGCCGAGGACGCAATCATATTTGCCTGCGCCAATCCCATTCCCGAAATCTGGCCCTGGGAGGCAAAAGAGGCCGGCGCTCGCATTGTGGGCACCGGTCGGAGCGACTTTGCCAACCAGATCAACAACTCGTTGGGTTTTCCCGGCATTTTTCGTGGTGTCCTCGACGTTCGCGCCACGACCATCACCGATGAGATGGCCATAGCCGCAGCCGAGGAACTGGCACGCTGCGCCGAGGAGCGCGGACTCGATGAGGAGAACATTGTGCCGCCGATGGGCGACTGGGAGGTCTTTGCCCGTGAGGCAGCAGCGGTGGGCATCAAGGCGCAAGAACAGAACGTCGCTCGCCTAACTCTCTCACACCAAGAGTTGCTCGATATAGCAAGACAGACCATTCTTGAAGCTCAGGATTTGACCCGGTTCATGATGAGAGAAGGGCTCATTCCGCCTGTGCCGGAAAGCCTATCATGAAGGAGAAAGAACCATGTACGACCTGATTATTATCGGCGGCGGTCCGGCCGGCATCACGGCCGCCGCAATGGCCATTAACCAGCGATTGGAGACCCTGATCATCGCCGAGCGCTGGGGAGGTCAGATCACCTACGCAATGCAATTGGAAGAGATGGAAGGACGCGAGGTCATCACCGGTGAGACTCTGCTGGACGCCTTTCGTCGCCAACTCGACTACCTGGATTTTGTTCGTCGCTTTGACACGGTGACCCGGGTAACGCCAGAGGAACACCACTTTGTTGTGCAGACGGCGCGGGACGATTGCTTCAAAGGACGCACCCTGGTCATTGCGACCGGCGCCAAACCGCAGCGCCTTGACGTCCCAGGCGAGGCTAGTCTCTCAGGGCACGGTCTGAGCTACTCGGCCACCACGCACGCCAGTCTCTTCCTCGGCAAAGCTGTGGCTGTGGTGGGGAGTGAGGAGCGTGCCCAGTGTGCCGCGGCTGACCTCGCGCGCAAAGCCCACCACGTCTACCTGTTGGCTCCCGCGCCGCTGCCGGACACTCCTCTGTCACAAAAGCTCGACCAGATGGACAACGTCGACATCCTGGATTGTACCGTCAAGGAGGTGCGGGGCGACCGGTTCGTCAAGAGCGTTCTAGTCACGCTTCCGGCGAGCGCGTCGCAGGTGGCCGACACGGTGCGCGAGATACCGGTCAAGGGCGTCTTTGTCAAGTTGTCACGCATCCCCAACTCTGAACTCGTTGGGGATTGGGGAGTGGAATGCGACAGCAAGGGACACATCACCGTGGACGTTCACTGTGCCACCAGTTGGCCCGGAGTGTTTGCGGCCGGTGACGTGACCCACGTCTCCGAGCAGGCGCTGGTGCACATCGGCGAAGGAGCCAAAGCGGCAGATTCCGCCTACCGCTACCTGCTGATGCGTTGACTGCCCCTGACGGACGACGAACTCGGCCTATCGTGTTTGTCACGCCCTTGCAACCGTAGCTCTCGCCCCTTTGGCCAAATTGTTGGCACGGGAGACACCAATGGGAGGCTAAATCAGTCTGGGGACCGGGCTCTTGGCAGACCGCCTGCCTACAGGAAGTAGCAACTGGCGAGCATTGCCGCGTGGACAACGCTGAAACGACGCGTGGAATCGCCGGAAAACCGGCGGTACCGCGCCGGCCAATGCCATACGGGAGGTAATGAGGGCGCCATGTTGGTACGTGACCGAATGACTGGGCCGGCAGCAACCATGCATCCTGACGCCGAGTGTCAGGATGCACTACCATTGATTTGCCCATTCTGCTGGTGCACTTTCGCTCGGAACGCAGAGTCGTCTAGTTAATGGAAACCACTCAAACCCGTGCCAAGATCGTCGAATCCGCTTGAAGGACCTGGTTACGGGGACGAAAAGGAAGGAGAGTGCAAAATGGGAAAACTCCGGAGGGTGGTGCTGGACACACTCAAGCCCCACGAGCCGAGCATCATCGAGATGGCAAGTGAACTCAGCGAGTTGGAAGGGATCACTGCAGTCAACATTAGCATTTACGAGATAGATCGCAAGGTTGAGAATGCCAAGATCACCATCGAGGGGGAGGACATCTCCTACCACCACGTGATGGAGGTCATCGAGGAAATGGGTGGAGTAATCCACTCCGTTGACGAGGTCGTGGCCGGCAAGAAGATCATTGACGACGCCGACACGTTGCAGGACTGATCCAGAAGGCGTTGACTTTTTCGGAAGGTTCCAGCCAAATGAGTTCCTTTCGGGACATGTTGCGAGCCATTCGCGATTACGACAACCTGACCAAGACTAGTGAGATTGCCCGTCGCTATTTTGTCATGAACGCCTTTGACGGGGTGCTAACTATCATCGGGGTGTTGATGGGGAACCTGGTAGCGGGAGTGGACGATCCGCAAATCGTGATCAGCACCGGCATGGCGACCTGCATCGCCATGGGAATCTCGGGGTTGTGGGGGGCCTATCTGACCGAGGCAGCAGAGCGCAAGCGGGACCTGGACCAGTTGAGCCGCCATACCCTGACCGACCTCCATGATACCCGCATCGGCCGGGCTGCCCGGGTGGCGACAGTGATCGTAGCCCTGGTTGACGGGCTCTCTCCCTTTCTGGCTGCGTCCGTTGTCCTGCTTCCCTTTTTCGCGCTTGGGTCTTTCCCCGCCATCACCTGGGTTTACTACACTTCCCTGGGGATGGCGTTATTGACTCTGTTTGGCCTGGGGCTCTTCCTGGGGTATATCTCTCGTGGGAACCTAATCCTTTACGGAGTCAAGACGGTCGTTGCCGGTGCGATTGCGATCGCGATCAGCTTCCTGTTGGGCGGGTAGGGACGTGTAGGACCGACGATGGATTGCTGCCCAATCCGCCCTGGTTATCGTTCTCGGGATTGATTTTCACATTCCCATTCCGTACCATCGGGGGCAAATCGCAGAAGCGGGTCTCCTCACACCGGGACCCTGAAAGGCACCCATAGGCTATGGCTGCAAGATAACGACGACCGACAGCACAATCATAGCTGCGGGGTGCCCCCCATTGCCCTCTGACGTGGGAGGACCCCGCCAACGCTGGCCTCACGGCCGCCGCGCCCGATCTGTTGAAAGCGTGCCATCTAGCACTTGGGTTTGGCATGCATCCGGATGCCCAGATACTGCGAAATGCGATAGCTGAAGTGAGGAGCGTGCCCAGTGTGCCGGCGCCTACCTGGCGCCAAGCCCACCACGCCTACCCGCTGATGCGCTGACTGCCACTGGCGGACGGCAAACTCTGATTGCCGTTTATCACAACTTTGTCACACGCTTATCACGGTAGCTGTCATCCCCATCGGCTATATTATTGGCACGGCCGACACCAATCGTAGGCTCAACCAGTCCGGGAACCGGGCGTTTTTGCGGGGAGCAGCGACTGGTGAGCATTGCCGCGTGGACAGTGTTGAAACGACGCACGGAATCGCCGTAGAAACCGGCGGTCCCGTGTTGGCTATAGTCGATACGGGAGGCAATGACGGCACCATGTTGGTCCGTGACCGAATGAGTGCGCCGGCAATAACCGTGCCTCCTGACGCCGAGTGTCAGGATGCACTACAGTTGATGCAGGATCACGAATGCCGCCGGCTTCCCGTACTCGACGACAAAGGCGGGCTCGTCGGCATCGTCTTGAAGACCGATCTACCGTGCGCCTCGCTGTCGCCCGCCGCCCCACTGAGCACCTTCGAACAACACTATCTGCTGCGCCATCTTCAGGTCAGCGAGGTCATGAGTAGTTCTGTCATCACGACGACGCCAGACACTCCCGTTGAAGACGCGGCCCGACTGATGGTCGACCGCAAGATCGGTGGCCTGCCGGTCGCAGACGAGCTCAGCCGGATTGTCGGCGTGATCACCGAGACGGACATTTTTGAGGCCTTTGTGGAGATGTTTGCCGGAGGGCGCCATGGTCTGCGCCTGACGCTAGCGATTCCCCAAGGAAAGGATGTCCTGCTAGAGTTGTGCACGGCGATTTTCGATCAGGGTGGTAGCGTCCTGAGCGTTGGTTCTTTTGATGGTCCGGTCTCTGGGAAGAGCGGACTGGTCGTCAAGGTACAGGGCGCGAGCGAGGAGCATCTGGTGAACACACTTGAGGCCCTGGGTGATCACGTGGTGGACGTGCGCCAGGTGTGACCTCTCTCCCGGAGAAAAAGGCAGAGGAGAAAATCATGGCGAGCCGGATTCTTGTTCCGCTGGATGGCTCTCCCGTGGCCGAAAAGGCGCTTCCCTGCGCCAAGATGCTTGGGCGCGAGTTGCCGGCCGAACTGGTCCTTTTCCGCGCTGTCTCGATCCCGCAGGAGGTGCAGGAGATGCTGGTTGATCAGCAACCAGACGATCTGCTGCCGCAACTCCTGGCAGAGGCGAACAACTACCTGATCAAAGTGGTGGGCGAGATGCAGGATGCCGGTCTGAAGGTTCAGCACATCGTCGACCAGGGCAGAGCGGCCGAAGCCATTGTGGACTGCGCCGCAAAAGCGAACACCGAGTTGATCGTCATGGCGACTCATGGTTATAGTAGCGCCAAGCGGTGGACTCGCGGCAGCGTTTCCGAGCGTGTACTGCAATCAGCCAACTCCCCGGTGCTGATGGTTTGCGCCTACAAACACGGATCGGACGTCGATCTGGATCCCTCTCGGTGCCGTCATATCCTGGTGCCCCTGGATGGTTCAGCCATCGCCGAGCAGGTCTTGCCGCCGGTGATCTCGGTCGCCAAGCCCATGGGCGCCCTGGTGACCCTCCTGCGAGTGTCGATCGTCCACACTCTTGGAGAATTCATGGGTGATTTCTTCATGCCTTTGGAGGGCACTTTGAGAACGGCGGACAAGATCGCCGGCCGCTACCTGGACCGGGTGTCGGACCGGCTGGCAGAGCACGGGGTGAAAGTCTCCACCACTGTGCAGATGGGTGCCGTGGCAGAGTCCATTGTGGACTATGCCGAGAATCACCAGATAGACCTGGTTGCCATGTGCACCCACGGCCGCACAGGCCTGGGTCGCTGGATCCTCGGCAGCGTGGCCGACCGCGTGCTCCGCGCCGGCTGCATTCCGGTCCTTTTGGTGCGCGCGGGGTGAATGATGATTGGTTTACCACCTCTGGACCAGATAAGAAAGGCCGAAGCAAATGTAACACGCCGCATTGCGGCCGCCCGCCAGGCCGCGGATGCCGCTGCCCAAGAGGCGCGGGTGCAGGCATTGGATCTCCAGGGCCAGGCTCGCGAGACCGGCCGGCGTGAGGGACTGGCGCAGGCTCAAGCGATCATCGCCCGCGCGGAAAAAAAGGCGCGTGCCCTCATTATGCAAGCCGACAGCCAGGCCAAAGACCTCACCCACGAGGGGAATCTCCGCATGAACGCCGCCGTTCACAGCGCAGTGGCAATCGTGGCCGGGCAGGAAGCACAGGCCGGTGAGCCATGAGCTTGGCGATGGTCCCGCTGGAAATAGTCGGGCTCAGGACCGATCTCCAGGCGGTGGTTCGCACCTTGCAGCATCTCGGCTGTGTGCAGATAGATGAGTGGAATGGCTCAGAAGCCACCTCGATCCGGCCCCTGACCATCGATCGCGATACCTTGCGCGCCCAGGAAGAACTCAGATCGGTGGCTGCACGAGTGGAGGGCTTCCTGCACACGCTGGGTGACGACCACACCCGCGCAACAGCTTGCCAGCCGGCAGATCCCCTCTCCGGTGCCCGCGCCGGCGTGGCTGAGCTCGCACCGCAGGTGAAATCGCTCATCTCGCGCCGCGAGGAGCTTCAGGCTGAGCTGGACTCGTTGCCGCGCTACGAAGCCACGTTGCGCAAGTTCCTGCCCATTATCCCTCCTTTGGCGTCCGAGCCGGGGAGTGTCTCTGTTGGCGTGCTGGTCAATCGAGCGAATGCAGGCGTCCTGGGTCTGATTAGCAAACACGTGATTGAGCTGACCGGCGGCCGGGCTGAGGCGATGGACGGCGACGTGGATACCTCAACCCGGGCGATGCTGCTCGTCTTCCCCGGCGAGTTCACCAATGATATTGAGGCCCTTCTGGGGCGCGAGGATGTCTCGCGCCTGCGCTTGCCCACCGAACTGGGGGAGGGTCCTCCGGATGCCGCTCTTGCCGCACTGCGTCGACGGACCTCCGAAATCCCAGACGAGATCAACGCGATAGATAGCGAGTTGGCTGGCCTGGCCAACCGGTGGTGCGGCAAGCTGATCCTCTGGCGCTCAGCTTTGCACGACGAGTTGGAGGCCATCAATGTGCTGTCCCGTTTTGGCGAGACAGAAATGACGTTTGTGGTGGCAGGTTGGGTTCCAGCACCAGATGCGGAAAAGGTCGAGTCAGCCCTCAGGGAAGCGATTGGTGAGAGGACATTCATACGGCAACCTCCCATCACGCCCGAACTTCAAAAAAGCGCGCCTGTCTTGCTCCAGAATCCACAGCCCGCTCGTCCGTTTGAGAGCCTCGTACGCCTGCTGTCCCTGCCCCGCTACGGCGATATCGACCCCAC
>DAOUVM010000076.1 GCA_030667645.1 Ardenticatenales bacterium
CCCCTGGTTCGGCCCGGCTCGCACGCTCACACCCAGCCCGCCCGTCCCAAAAATGATGACCTCATCCCCCACGATTCTCGGCGACACCCTCTGTGTCCCATCCGGGGTTGCCGATCCCGCGGCGCCGGTGGCAAGATCGGCCGGCGTGGCTGAACCCGCAGGCGATCGGGGCATAGGGGGCCTCGTCGGCGGCCGTGTGGGCGTCGCGGTTCGAACGCGCGTGGGCAATGGGGGCAAGCCCGTCTGGGGGAGAGGCAACAGGATGGTGACAGTTGGCAACGGGGTCGAGGTCCCGCCCGCCGGGATCTCATCCGGACGGCTTTGCTGCGGGAGCATCCGCCACCACAGCAGGCTCAACAGGACCAGTGCCCCAGCACAGAACGCCAGCACCCGGCGAACACGGGGAACACTCGCGGCGGCTCGCCGGACAATGCCGGGCAATTCGACCAAGACAGCCAGCAGTTCTGCCTCGGCCGCCTGTTCCTGACCCAAGGCTATGAGCCGATCGGCCGACCGTTCCAGCGGGGAAACGCGCAACGCGGCCGCGACCTCATCATCTGCCAGACCGGACGATAGTGTCGCATTCATCAGGGCAATCACATCCCCGGATCGGAGATGTCCTCCCTTTTCGCCCTCTAGTCGGGTGGCTTTCGGGGACAAGAGAGGAAGCTCCTTGGCGTGGCCCAATAGGCGACCGTCTCCGGCCAAGAGGAGCGGAGCCACCCTTTCACATTCGCCCGAGCGACGCGCCAGGAAGGCAAGCCCGCGGCCCACCTGCGCCAGCATACACCTTCCGCCGGCAATGACGGCGACCTGGATCTCTGCTCCAATGTCCCCCACCGCCTGATATCTGTCTGCGCGCTCATAGACGGCCAGGTTGGCCGCCTTCAATGCTGCCCGCACGACATCACCGGGGTCCTCGTCACCGGCGAGCACGAACTGATTTCGCAGTTCCTGCAAAGCCAATTGGCAGACCTCTCTGGCCGACCAGCCAGGGCCGAATCCCTCCACAAGCGCAACCACAGTCACCACCGGATCCCGTCCCGGCCGGCGGAAGCTGACGACCATCGTTGCGGTGCTGGTCGCTTCATACTCTGGCGGGCGCCAGACTCGGCGTACGGAACTGAGGTAATCCTTGGTGATTGGGTTCACTGCCTGATCCCGTTCCCTACCTCGACCAGTCACCGGCAGTATATCAGAAGCATTGAGGCTGTCAATCAGCTTTGTGAGGCCTGGGCTGCCCCCGAAAACGAGGCTAGAGCGACGGGAGAGAGAGGCAGGGGCAGATACCGATAGGCGTTGAGGGCAGGCCGACGCAAGCGCCGCTAGCTTCCTGGACACCGCACAATGCCGGATTGACCCCTCCCTCCGGCTATGCTACAATCGCGCTCAGTTGGGGTGGCCGTTCGATGCCCCCCTTTTTTTCTGCTGGAGCAGGATCATGGGCAGAGTAGTAAGCCTGGACACAGCGGCCGCCCACCGTCGCCAAATGCGGTCGGCCGGCAAGACCGTTGTGCTTACCAATGGCTTGTTCGACCTCCTTCATGCGGGCCACCTGGACTACCTGGAGCGTGCCAGCGCACTGGGTGACGTGCTCATCATCGGCCTTAACAGCGATGCCTCTTCCCGCACCTTGAAAGGCGCCGACCACCCGATCATGCCGCAGGAAGAGCGAGGAAAACTGCTCTCAGCGTTGAGCATGGTGGATATGGTTGTTATCTTTGATGACGCGACTGCCACCAGTCTGCTCAACACTCTAAAGCCCGATATCTATGTCAAGGGGGGGGATTATTCCCACAAAGAGTGGCCCGAAAAGGAAACAGCGTTGGCGATCGGATGCCGGGTAGAGTTGCTTCCATTCCTTGAGGGGTATTCAACTTCTCGCTTGATCGAAACGATTCTAGCACGTTTCGGCAGGAATGGCCCCAACGGCTAGGAACGCCTCTCCCGCCAACCCTGATACACAGCCCGTGATAGGGGTGGCAAAGGCAGCGGGCATCATCTCGCTCGGTAATGTCGCCAGCCGGTTGCTGGGACTAGCGCGCGAGTTTGTCAAGGCTGATCTATTCGGCGCCACGGGCCTGGTGAGCGCCTTTGAAGTGGCCAACATCGTCCCTACCATGATCTTTGACCTCTTGGTCGGGGGGATGATCAGCTCCGCTCTGGTTCCAGTGTTGAGCGATCTCTCCAGCGCCAAGAGGAATCGGGATGAGTTCTGGAAACTGATCAGCGGGCTGCTCAGCCTCGCGGCGGTCTGCCTGGCTGCCTTTGTTGTTCTGGCGGAACTACTGGCGCCACAGATCACCTGGCTCTTTGGAGCTCGCAACTTTGACGACCCTGCCCTGTGGCCCACCGCCACCCGCCTGCTGCGGGTCATGCTGCCGGCAGTACTCTTTCTAAACCTCGCCGGCCTGCTCACCGGAGCACTCTATAGTCTCAAGCGCTTTACGCTGCCGGCCCTGACGGCGGCAGCCTTTAATGCCTGCGTCGTCGCGGCGGCGCTGCTCCGACCAGATCGGATCAACAGCCTGGCCTGGGGCGTACTGGCAGGTTCCATCCTCCAGGTCATGATACAGTTGCCAAGATTGGAACTCCGCCGGCTTCGCTGGCGCTGGAACCCACAGCACCCCTCCCTGGTTCGAATCATTCGCCTGTATGTCCCGATTGTGCTAGGCGTCATGGTAAGCCAGATAGCCATTGCCATCAGCTACAACCTTGCAACTCGGACCGGAGATGAGAGCGTCGCCATCATGCGCTACGCCACAACGCTCATCCAGTTCCCGCTGGGGCTGATAGCGACGGCGGTATCAGTCGCGATCCTTCCCACGCTCGCCCAGGAGGCAGCCGCGCCGAAGCTGTTCAAGATCACACTCGTCCAGGGGTTGAGATTGGTCATCGTCCTCACCATCCCAGCAACGGTAGGCCTGTTTGTGCTGGCGCGCCCGATCGTCACGCTCGCCTTTGAGCACGGCGATTTCCTGCCAGCCGCGTCAGAGCAAACGGCCTTGGCGCTCCGGTATTACTTGCTGGGTCTACCGTTTGCCGCAGTGGATCAACTGCTCATCTTTGCTTTCTACGCTCGCAAGAACACCCGCACACCGGCCATGGTCGGCGTGTTCAGCGTGGGAGTGTACCTGGTTGTCGCGCTGGCTTTGCTCAAACCTATGGGGTTGTTCAGCCTGATGTTGAGCGATTCGATCAAACACATGATCCATGCCGTCGCAATGACAGCCCTGCTGACTGCTCAGATTGGCAAAACGAAAGGGGATATCCTTCTGACGATCGGCAAGGCGTCTCTGGCCTCGGCAATCATGGGCACGCTCGTGTGGATAGCCTGCAACGTCTTCCCAACCCCTGTCGGGTCCCTGGGCCAGCTCGCTGCCATTGCCGCATACGGTGGAATCGGACTGATCACCTACACCCTGGTCATCAGCCGGCTTCAAGTCCCAGAGATAAGTTTGTTGGCGGATTTCTTCCGATCAAGGACCGGGGATACGGAGAAGCAGTAGCCCGTGAGCCTTGCCTCATGATAGGAGTACCTTTATAATCATCCACATGAACAGTGCGCGGTCAGCCAGGTCGGTGGTGCAGAGGCGGCAGCCTCTCTCATCGACGCTGTACGATGAAGAGTATTTCCTGACCTCTTGTGAAGGATACCAAGAGTTCCTGGACGGGGAGGGGAGACAGCTCTCCCGCCGGCTCGCTGCTTCTTTTGCCATGGCCAGAGTCCGACCAGGCATGAAGATACTGGATATCGGAAGCGGCCGGGGTGAAATCGTGCGCCATTGCGCCCGATTGGGAGCGGATGCCTACGGGCTAGACTACTCGGCCGTGGCTAATCGCCTGGCCGGGCAGTTGATTAGCAGCGAACCAAGAGCGGCCGGGCGGATGGCAATCATCCAGTCGGACGCCAAGGCAGTCCCGTTCTCAAGCCGGCATTTTGACCGCGTATTGATGTTCGATATTGTGGAGCACCTGTATCCGTGGGAGCTGCACCGAGCCTTGTTGGACGCACGACGAGTCCTCAGAGATGACGGCCGGCTGATCGTCCACACTGCCCCCAACCGCTGGTACGACCGATATGCATATCCCCTGGTGCGTCTCTACCGCACCCTGACCGGCGACGGAGACAGATACCCCCCCAACCCGCGCGAACTCGTGCCTGTCAATCTCAGTGTCCACGTGAACGAACAGGACATCCTAAGCATGCGCCATGCTCTTGACCGCGCTGGTTTCTCAAGCAAGATCTGGCTAGACTCGCCAGTGCAGGATAGGGAGGAAGGTTCGATTCTGGCTGCCCTCCGTCTGGTCGTCTTCAATGCTCCTCCGTTGCGCTGGTTCTTTGAGCGCGAGGTTTTTGCTGTGGCAGCCAAGCGATAGCAAGAGTCCGCACGCTCGGTCTCGGCAGAAGAAGAGCAGGGCCGATCTCCAAGCGCACGGCACACTACTGACATGGCAGATAGACGCACGGTCGACCAAATGAGCACCGAGGAGCTGGAGCAAGTTGTCGCCCTCCGAAAGCGGGAGAAGCGGCTTGAACGGCTGCGAAAGATAGAGGCCGACGGTCGGCTGGCGGGTGCAGGGCAGCGAGATCCCTCTGATCGGGCGTCGCTCGGCCAGCCGCAAGTGAGGCCAGTCGGGGCTACAACCCGTTACGGCTCAACACGCGTGGAGAGAAAGAGATCGGGGCTGGCAGCCGCTCTGGCCAGTATCAGTTTGCCGCGTGTGAACCTGCGCTGGGTCAGCAACCGCTTTCTCATCCTGGTAGAGATCATCGCAGTTGCCGGATTGACGTGGACTCTCTGGGACACATGGCAGACCCGGCAAGAACTGAACCGGGAGGTGACCCAGATTCACAGGGAGACCATTGAGGAAGCCTTCCCCACTCCCAGTCCGACCCCACTCATTGGCGTTGCTCTGCTCCCTGGCGGCCACACGTCGCCCATTACAGAGGGTGGCGCCGGACCAGGCGAGGCGGGGGGAATCCCAGAGCACCTGCTCCCCCGGGTGACCGCATACAAACCCCCGCCGGTCCCGACGCTCGGTCCAGAGCAGCCCCGCCGCTTGGTCATCCCAGCCATCAATGTGGATCACCCCATCGTTCCAGGGGATGATTGGGAACAACTGAAGAAAGGGATCGGCCACCACATTGGATCGGCCAATCCGGGCGAGGTTGGGAACGTTGTTCTCACGGCACACAATGACATCTATGGCGAGATCTTTCGGAAACTGGATGAACTCGAGGTGGGCGAAGAGGTCACCGTATACACTTCATCCCGGCGGCATGTCTACACCATTCAGTCTCGCCGGATAGTAGAGCCAACAGAAGCGTCAGTGATGGCCCCCACTCGCGGTCCGACCATCACGCTGATCTCCTGCTATCCATACCTGATAGACACGCACAGAATTATCGTTACAGGAACACTCAAAGAGGAGCTCTGAGATGGCACGAAAGGCACGCCGGAAAAAACAGACGGTCTTGACTCAATCGCAATTGGTGGGCACCAAGCAACGGGAGGCAGCGGCCGACGGCAAGGTAGTGGTCATGCAGCACAAGCCCATAGCTGCACGCAAAGAGATGGTCAACTTTAGGGATGAGTATCAGTATGTCATCACGGATCTAAATCGGATCGGCCTTCTCGCCGCATTGATGTTCGCCGTGTTGATCGCACTCAATCTGCTCCTGCAATAGCGTCCACCGACCTGCGGGTCAGTCGCCCGGCAGAGGCATTGAGGGCACAGGTCATGCCCCAGTGCAATAGCACCCCCAGCCACAGGTTTCTGGTCAGGAGAAAGAGGATCGTTGTGAACCAGGCTACCGCGGCGAGCCGCACCCAGCCATTGGCCAGAGAAGGCCAATGGCAGTCAAAATAAAGCCCGGGATCACCGGCTGCCTCTAGGCCCACCAGCCCCAATCCCAGGAAGAGACCCCATATCAGTTCGGATTCCCCCAACCAGACGACAGCCGCTGCACGATAAAAGCCCCAGTGCAACTGCAGAAAAACGGCGTCCCACAGGATCTCCCAGGCAGGCGGCCGATGGTGAAGGTGAAATATCGCATCTCCCTCAAGCCGGCGGGTCAGTGCCCACCAGCTTCCGACCAGCAGGGCTACCCCCGTTGAGCCACACAGCGCCACCCATCCAAGTCCACCGAGCCAGCCAGCCTCGGTCCAGCCGAGAACGCCGGCCGGTTCCGGTCCGACGAGTCCCATTGAGCGTCCCGTGAGCAAGCGGCGCTGGATCAGGAGACCATAGGGGATTAGCACGTAAAAGAGCAGCCGCAAGAGTTGCCAGGCCAATCGGCGGAACTGCCATCCGTCCAGCCAGCGGATGTTATCCCCTAGAAAGCCGGTCTTCAGTTTGCGCAGACGCCAGGCAAGCTGCGCAAAAAGCAGGTACAGAACGATCGAAAATGCTACCCACAGCGCCAGTTCTCGACCAGGCCCCAGTTGGTCCAGCCGCAGAAGGTACTCGCGCACGGGTTGCTACCTGCCAGGTATCACGCGGCGGCGTCTTCCCGCAGTGGTACCAACAAGGTGATGGTCGTCCCCCGTCCCGGCTCGGATTTGACATCCAGAGTACCGTCGATCAAAGCGGCTCGCTCGCGCATGTTCACCATTCCCAAGCTCCCTCGGGTTTCATAGTTACCCAAGACCTCTTGAGTGTTGAACCCAGTCCCATCGTCCGCCACCTGGGCCACCAACAGATCGTCCTCCGTCCACAGACGGATCTCGACTAGATCTGCCTCCGAGTGTTTGCGCGCATTACCCAGCGCCTCTTCAACAATGTAAAAGATGACCCCAGCCTGGTTGGCATCAAGGTGGGCTGCCGCGCCATCAATTTCCCGCACCTGGATGTTGAGATCGTCCGCTTCTGAGATCTTGTCCGCCAATGACTGAAGAGCCGGGACCAGCCCCTTGGTCTCCAGCACCAGCGGCCGCAGAGTGAACAGCATGTGCCGGATGTCCGTCATCGTTTGACGGGCCATGTTCTCGATGACCTCCAACTCTTCCGCCATTCGCTCCGGGTCTTGCACCAATGCTTTCCGCGCGAAATTGATCCTCATGGCCACGGCCGAGATACTCTGCGTTGGGCCATCGTGAAGATCCCGCGACAGCTTGTGCCTGGCCTGCTCCTCAACCGCCACGAGGCGATCCTTCTCGGCCTGGAGTTTCTGGTAGAGCATCGAGTTGTTCAAAGCAATCGCGGCCCGATCGCCGACCGCGGAAAAGAGCCCGGACTGCCCCTCATCAAACCCTTCTAACGCCGGCGTGCCCAGAGCCATCGCTCCATAGTTCTCAAAGCCGACGTGAAGAGGCACAGCAGCAGCCACCCTGCACTCCGCGATCCCAGTGAAAGCCGACAGCTCTGGATCGTTTCCGGGCGAGTCAGTGATGGCCAATTCCGCTTCCTTCAAGCACCGGGCCACGATCCCTGATTCACCAGCAATCCCTCGGTCCCAATCGTACCGCGGGAGATTGCAGGAGGCGGCCAGTCGCATCCCCTTGTCATCGTCAAAAAGAAACACCATCCCGAGCAGTTGCCCCTTTGCCCCCCACTCGGCCATCGCCTTTTCCAGTATCTCTAGAGCCAGATCGAGCACGTGCTCGAAACCTCGGGAAGCGCTCATGACAGTAGTCATTTCCTGCAGGGCGTCTCCCCGCTCCAGGGCCGCCTGCTGTGTCTTGATCTTCCTTTGAGTCTCCTTGAGCTTCCTAAGCAGGCTCTGGCGAACAGCAAGATCTCCAACCTGCCCGACGAATCCGACCAGAAAGGAAGGGCCTGCCAAAACAAACACACTGGACGCAGAGAGCGCCACATAGTAGACAGGATCCGGGATGGACAGGCCCCATAGCAACAGCCCACTGCGGATGCTTCCCATCAGCAGACCCACCAAGGTCCCCACACGCCAGCCAAAGCGGAGGGAGGCAGTGAGTGCGGGCAATAGCGCAGCCAGAATAATTGGGTCGATCGCAAAGCAGAGGGCGTCGGCAGCGGGACCCAGCCCAAAGTAGGCCAGGGCAGCCAGCAGCACATCGGCGACTATTGTACCAGCCGGCAGCAACTCTGTGAGCCAGCCGGCATGAGCCAGCCCCGAGACTACCAGATTGTAGAACAGAGCGGTCGCCGCAAGCAAGAGGACAAAGGAAGAATCGAGGGAGAGCGCGACACCTTCCAGGTCAAGCAGCCACACAACCAGTATTGCGGCGCCCGTCGCCAAGTAGACGAACCAGCGCACGAGAGCGATATTCTGGTCTGTCCGCGCAGCGTCCTCGTGTCCTTTGTCTCTCCGCATCCAACCACCCAACTGGCCCGCTGCGAATGCCCCGCAGCTATCAAAAAGGCCGCAAGTGCCATATCGCACTGCAGCCATATCGCCCTGTGGGCGAGAAGAGACTCGAACTCATGACCTCACGGATGTGAACCGTGCGCTCTAACCAACTGAGCTACTCGCCCGACCGCGAAACATTATATCATTGATCCAGAAATTGAGCAAATGGGGTGGTGCGGGCGTCGAAAAACCTCCTGAGAGCCAATCGCTCTCC
This sequence comes from Ardenticatenales bacterium, assembly GCA_030667645.1. Taxonomy (GTDB): domain Bacteria; phylum Chloroflexota; class Anaerolineae; order Promineifilales; family UBA4811; genus GLR113. The sequence goes on from DAOUVM010000076.1 coordinate 8,547, forward strand.
CAATCGCACCGGTTTGGCGCCCCTATCGGGCAAGGGTATAATGCGCGCACCTTAATTCCGAGCCACATTCGGGGTGGGATGATGCAACCTGTCTATGCCAGCATCGACCTGGAAACTACCGGTCTCAACCATGAGCGGGACGCGATCATGGAG
>DAOUVM010000203.1 GCA_030667645.1 Ardenticatenales bacterium
ATGCTACTGCCAGGGGCTCTCCCCAGGTCAAACCAAAGATGGCAGAGGAGAAGCCGATCAGAATGGCGAACTGCAGTAGCCCCATTACGAAGGTACTTACCAGCTTGCCCCCCAAGATGGATACGGCCGATGTGGGTGTCGCCCGCAGACGGTCGAGCGTGCCGGTACGCTGTTCTGCCAGGATCGTCCGCGCCCCTTGTGTCACGCCAAAGGAAAGGAACATGATCGCCACGCTGGGCGCATAGTAGGCAATGATCCATTCTGTGCCACTGCCGGCCTCCTCGCTGGCAATCGATTGCTGCCGCAGGGTGATGAGTTGCTGAAAGCCGGCCTCGTTCTCATCTCCGGCCTGGGCCTTTTCGCGCAGACGTTCGGCCATGTTCTGGACGTAAGCCGTGATGCCGGCCGGGCTCAGCGTGCCCAAAGCCAGCAGTTGCTGGACTGAGACGGCGCCGCCGACCACGTTACTGGATACCTGCCAACCAAAGGTCTCCACAATCGACTTGACGATGTTGGAACTGATGGGCCAAGTGGGGTTTGCATAGACGGCGATGTTCGCGGTTTCTTGCTGGAGGCCTCCGCGGAGCATCCCCATACCCTCTTGCAGGCTCAAGCCCCCGGGCATGATCGCGTCCGAAAAGCCGGTCGGGATGAGGACGGCCGCAGCGAAATCCTCGTTATCAACCATGAATCGCGCCGCCGCCTCTGTCTCGCAGAGCTGGACATCCAACAGGTCACTGAGGTCCTCTGATGTGAGTAGGTCGACCAACGCCTGTCCGAGTTCGCCGTTGTCCATGTTGGACACTGCTACCGGGATGGCGCTGGGTCCCGAACTGCCGCCGCCCAGCCCGCCAAGAGCTGCACCCAGGATGAGTGTCAGGATCATCGGTGTTAGCAGAAGGTAGATGAATGCGCTGTGGTCCGCCAGGCGGATGCGAATATCCTTCCAGGCGATGTATGATGCCTTTTTCATCGCTGCTCCCTCCACGTTCGCCCTAGTCGCGCAGTGCCCGGCCGGTGAGGTGCAGGAAGACGGCCTCCAGATTGGGTTCCTGGATGTCCACCGAACGAATCCCGCAGTTGAGCTGATTGGCGGCGGTGATGGCGGCCGGCAGTACTGTCTCCGCTTCCGGCGCGAGTAGTGATATCTGGTGATCAGCCGCTGAGACCTGGATCACTGTCGGCACCTCCCGCAGCGCAGAAACCAGGGCTTTGCAGTCGGCCCCTTCATCCAGGTGGAACCGCAGGCTGTCGTATTTGCCCACAACTCGGGTTAGCTCGGCCTGGGTGCCCAGGGCGATGAGTTCTCCATGATCAATGATTCCCACCCGGTCGGAAAGCTCTTGCGCTTCTTCCATATAGTGGGTCGTGTAGAGAACGGTCATTCCCTGTCGGTTCAGGTTCTTTACCATTTCCAGGATGTTGCGGCGGCTCTGCGGATCGATTCCCACCGTCGGCTCGTCCATGAAGAGCATTCTTGGCTTGTGCAGCAAACCCACGGCAAGGTTGATCCGGCGCTTCATGCCGCCAGAATAGGTCTCCACCTTTGTATCGGCCCGGTCGGTCAGCCCCACCTGCTCCAGCACTTTATCGACACGCCCCTTGAGCGTGCTGCCACCCATGTTGTACATGCGTCCCCAGAAGATCAAGTTGCTCCGGGCGCTGATCGTGGGGTAGAGGGCAATCTCCTGCGGGACTATACCGATGACGTTCTTGACCTTCATCGGATCACGGATGATAGAGTGCCCCGCTATCGTTGCATCACCGGCGGTTGGTGTCAACAGGCAACTGAGCATAGAGATCGTCGTCGTTTTGCCGGCGCCGTTCGGACCGAGCAGGCTGAATATCTCCCCTTCCTGGATCTCAAACGAGATGCCTCTGACGGCCAATATATCCTCTGGCAGATAGTGTTTTGCCAGGCCATTCGCTCTTACAAGAGCTGACATGGTTTTCTCTCCTCGCAGTGGGTTTGACGGCGGGCATCATACCACAGTTTCTGTCGCGGCGCAAGCAGTCTGGCGCATCGTTCCCCCAAGGCATAGCCAGTGGTTGTCACAGGCTCACAGGACCGCATCCAAAGCGGACTTGATAGTGCCCTCCGCTTCCTTGAGCTGCCCCGGCACGATGGTTCCGCACCTGTCGGAGGCATGGATCCTCCAAGGCGTGGCGCGCAGGCGGGGCAAGACCACACACCCCCCGCTTGCCTGTTTTGGGCGGCCAGTAGGTGGACAACGACGATTGTCCGAACTCTTGTTTGAACATCAGCAGAGGGGGTTGAAAACGGGGCTGCGCCGACGGGAGAGGTGGGGTTGGGGCGCAAAGCGCCTCAACCCCACCCCTGCCAGCTTCCCCTGTGCGGCAGCGGAACTGCAGAGGGGACGGCGCCTCGCTTGTTTTTCTACACTCTCTCAGCACAGAGTTGACCGAGCACTGCAGCCAGCGTACAATGGCGATGGTCTTGTCATTCAGCCTGGTGTGGGTGATAACCGATGTCATCATATCTCCATTGGCTGCGTCAACATGTGGGTCATCAGAAAGTACTGCTCGTCTTTGCCAGCGCCTGCGTGCGCGATGGCGCCGGCAGGTTGCTCTGGCAGAGGCGGACCGATTTCGGCTGGTGGGGCCTACCTGGAGGCGTGCTAGAGTTGAACGAGTCGCTCCCCGAGTGTGCCGTGCGGGAAGTCCGAGAGGAGACCGGGCTAGGCGTTGAGCCTCTTCGGCTGATAGGGGTCTACTCCTCGCCGGAGTATGACGTGAACTATCCCAATGGTGATCAGGTTCAGCAGGTCACTTTCTGCTTTGAGTGTCGGGTGGTAGGTGGTGACCTTGGCGGCGATCCAAGCGAGACCCTTGATCTTTCCTGGTTCGCTCCCCACGAATCCCCCCCCACTGCGCCATGGTACCAGGCAATGGTGGACGATCTAGTGCAAGGGAGCCGGTATGCCAGTTTCCGGCGGGGGAGTCCGGGCGTGCGCAGAGACGATGTGCCTTTCTTCCAGCGGATACGGCGACACGTTGGCAGGGCTGCCTATGTGTCGCCCGGAGCGGCTGCTCTTGTCCAAGACGATGCCGGTCGCGTGTTGCTCATTCGGCGTACCGACAGCGGAGAGTGGGCACTCCCTGCTGGTGGGATGGAGCTGGGCGAGCGGATTGATCGGACCGTCGTGAACGAGGTGTACGAGGAGACGGGCCTGCGCGTCGAGCCAGTTCGGCTGATTGGGGTCTATTCGGATCAGCTCTATTGGGCGACCTACCCGAACGGAGACGAACTCAAGATCGTCTCTGCACTGTTCAAGTGCCAGATCGTGGGGGGAGAGATGCGGCCTGACGGTCTTGAATCGTCGGACGTGCGCTTATTCTTGCCCGATGAGCTGCCGCCTATCTCGGGGCGCTGTCTCCGGCGGCTGCGCGACGGTTTGGCGAATCGAGACGAGATTGAGTTTTGATCTGCGCGGGGACAGATGTTCAGTTGCTGCTCGGAATGAACCGCCGGGTGGGCTTGGGCCTCGCATTGGCGTCTCTATCACGCGAGCAGACTCAACAGCGCATAGACGCCAAAACCAGTGATGATCAAACCAGAGATCCTGTTGATCCATCTCATGTTGGCTGGGTTGGAGCGGGTTCGCAAGATGCCGGCGCCACCGCTGAGCAAGAGCCACCACAAGGCCGATCCGATGAACACACCGAGGACCAACGTGACGGCCGAGAAATCGCTCCCTGCCGCGCTCGCCAATCCAACACCGGCAAAGATCGCTGTGAAGGAGAGAATCGTGATCGGGTTGGTGAGGGTGAGGAATAGCGTAGAGAGATAGGCGGCCACCAGGCCGTTATTCTTCAGGGTGGTTTTCTCGGCATTCGAGGGATGGATCAGCAGGGTCTTGATTCCCAGATAGCAGAGAAAGAGGCCGCCCACCAGCCGAAGCGCGTTCTGTTGGTCGACCAGGAATCTGGAAACGACCCCTAGTCCGAACGCGGCAATGCAGCCAAAGATGGCGTCGGCCGTGGCTGCCCCCAAGCCGGAGAGCAGCCCTGACAGCCTACCTTGGGTCAGTGTGCGGCGGATACACAATACTCCGATGGGTCCCACCGGTGCGGCGATCGAGAAGCCAATTGCTGCTCCTCTGAGCAGGAGATCGGTATCCATTTGCAGGCGAGATGATCGCTCTACTCAATGGTGGCCAGGAATTGCCGCGCTATGGCTCCCACGTCACTATCCGCACGGATGCCCTGCCAGGGCGTATCAGGCCAGACAATGTTGACCACCACGATATTGGCGCCGTTGAAGATAGCACTGCGGGCCTCCCTCAGGTCCACACCACCGGCCGCCGAGATGATCACATTGTACTTGCTTCTGATCCGCTTGACATGCCGGTATTGTATCACCTTCCCGCGCGTGCTCTCCTCGTCCCGGCCGCGGTGCAACACCACGACAGTGGGGGGCACGCGCAGCGCTCTGAGGGTGCGAAGCGGGTCCTGAACGCCCAGCATGTCGATCATCGAGTCGAGACCCAGTTGGCTGCATCGTTCGATAAAGAATGCCAGGGTTTCGACTGGTGAGCTGCCCATGACAGTGGCAGCGGTAGCTCCGGCTGCGCGCACCATGTCGACTTCGCCCAGTGCCCCGTCCGTCGTCTTGATGTCCGCTACCAGGTAGCCGCGCCACAGTTTCCGAATGGCCTGAATTCCGCGAGTCCCCTCCCGCTTGATGAACGGGGTGCCGGCTTCGATCAGGATGCGCTCGCTAGCGACGATCTGGGGCAAGATGCGTTGGGCGCTTGCCAGATCATCATTGAGGGCGAGTTGCAGGTAGCGGGTATTGTGGGCCAACATGGCGGCCGTCAGTCCACCAATGCCCCACCGCACTTGGCGCAGTAGGTTGCATTTGGCCGGATCTCCGCGTTGCATTGAGGGCATCGCAGACCTGGCTCCCGCTCTGCAGCCGGCTCGGCCGGAGGCGGTGTGACCAGCGCGGGGGACCCGGGCGTCGTCACGTCAGTCCGCTCGCGGGTGGGTTCATTCCCCAAAGCTGCGCTGGCAGCTCTTGTTACTGCGCTCGGCAGCGACTCCATCGTGCTGGGCAGAACCACCACGATTTTCTCAGAGGGATCGGCGGCAATATCCCGAATGGTCTGTAGGGTTCGCAGATGTAGGGCCCCTGGATACCGCGATAGGTAATCGGCCGCCTGCATCAGATTCTGGGAGGCGGAAAGCTCGCCCTCGGACGCGATGATGACCGCTCGCCGCTCACGTTCTGCTTCGGCCTGTTTTGCCATTGCCCTCTTCATCTCGGCCGGGAGTTCGATCTCCTGGATCTTGATTGCCTCCAGGTCCACTCCCCAGCCGGCCGTCTCAGAGTCGACGATCTCCTTGATGCTCTTTGCGATCATCTCTCGCTCGGTGAGGACAAAG
>DAOUVM010000005.1 GCA_030667645.1 Ardenticatenales bacterium
ACCGCTCGACTGAATCAATTTGGAAATCGAAAAGCCTGGCAAACCTTGCCCATGTGCTGAATTTGAGCCTGCCATCAGATGATCTGAAGGTGAAGGCTTGAGTCTCGAAGGATGACATCGTCTCTTTCCGGACACTATTGGGCCGATCAGGTCTACAACGATCCACAGACCTTCTTTGATAATACCTATCCCACGGCCGGTCTCAAGACGCTGTTGAAGGACGGTCTCGGCCGGCTGATTGGCGACGCGGCCGGCAAGAATGCGATCATCCGGCTCGAAACCGCCTTTGGTGGGGGCAAGACGCACAACTTGATTGCCCTCTACCACGTCATCGCTGGCGGCGCCCCGGCCCATCAGGTAGCCCAACTTGCGGGCGCGGACCTGGCGCTGCCCCGGCCGGGCGACATCAAACTCGCCGGAGTGGTCGGATCGGATCTGGATCCCACCATCGGCATCCGCCATGCGCAGGATGGAATTTCCACCCTGACCCTGTGGAGCGAACTGGCCTACCAACTGGGCGGCCGGGCGGGCTATGCCCTGACCCAGGAGAGCGACCGGACCAAGGCCGCGCCCGGCACCGGTCTCTTTGAAGCGCTGGTAGGCGACAAACCGACGCTGATCATGGTTGATGAAATTGCGCGGCATCTGCGCGCTGCGCTGGCAGTGCCGGCGGCAACCGGCAAGTCCAATCTGGCTGAACAGACCATCGCCTTTCTCATGTCGCTGCTCGAGTTTGCCGCCAGCAAGGAACGGTGCCTGGTTGTCATTACGTTGGCCAGCGAATCCGACGCCTTTGCCAAAGAGACCGAGATGCTGCGGCAGGCGCTGGCCGAGGCCCTGCAGATTTCGGCGCGCCAGGAGAGAGTGTTGACCCCGACGGACGAGAACGAAGTCTATGCGATCGTTACGCATCGACTGTTCGAATCCGTGAATCGCCAGGCTGCCCGGTCCACCTTTCAGTCCTATGCCCGCTATTACGCGGCGGTGGTCGAGAAAAACGCAGATCTGCCGCAACGGTGTTTGAGGGCCGAGTATGTGGACGAGATGGAGGTCTCTTTTCCGTTCCACCCGGAACTGCTCACCACGCTCAACCGCAAGACGTCCACCATCCCCAACTTTAACCAGACCCGGGGCGCACTCCGCCTGCTGGCCTGGACGGTGAGGTCCTTGTGGCAAAAGCGTCCACCCGCAACCTGGATGATCCATCCCCATCACCTGGACCTGGCCCAAAACCAGATCGCCGAGGATTTGACCTCCCGGCTGGACCGGCCGAAATATCGACAGGTGATCGAGGCGGACATCGTCAGCCCAATGCTGGGGACGATGGCCCATGCACAGGAGGTAGATGAGCCGCTGGCAGCGGCCGGCAAGGCGGGCTATGCTCGCCGACTCGGGACCACGATCTTTATCCACAGTCTCACCCAGGGAATCGCGTCCGGCGTGGATCCGGCCGGCTTGATGCTGGCTACGCTGGAACCGGATGGACAGGGGGGAGGCGACGACCCGGCGGTGGTGGCCAAGACGCTGGAGCGGTACTATGATCGGACCTGGCACCTCGAGTACGACGGGCATCGCTACCGCTTCAAGACCGAGCCCTCTATCAACAAGATCATTGCTGACGAAACATCACAGGTAGGTCCCAGCAAGGCCAAGGCGGAACTCGAAAGGCGGGTGCGCCAGATATGGAAAAAGGGCTACTTTCAGCCGGTCTACTTTCCGGTGGAAGCAGTGGATGTGGATGATAATGCGGGCCTGCCCAAGCTGGCCGTCGTCCACTTTGAGGCCGCCAATGCCACCGCTGGCGATGCAGCGCCGCCTGACTTGGTGCGCAAGATGTTCGAATTGGCCGGCATGATGGAATCATTCCGCAAGTTCCAGAACAACGTGCTTTTCCTGGCGGCCGATAGCGACCAGGTGGATCACGTGGTGACGGTAGCTCGCCGCTACCTGGCGATCGGCCGCATCGTTGGCGACGCCCAACGCATGGCCGAGTTCAACAAGGAGCAGCAAAAGGAACTCAAGGACGCGCGCGACGCCGCCGAATTGGACGTCCGCGTTGCGATTACCAAAGCCTACCGATACCTGTACTACCCCAGCCCCGACGCGTTGAAAACACACGCCTATCTGCGCCGCGAGACGCTGCCGGCGCAGGATCAGGGCGAGGTGGAGCAGGACCAGACGAACGTCGTCCTGAGGGTGCTCCGGTCGCTCAAGAAGGTGCTGACGGCCGATGATGACGTGCTGTCGGCAATGTACGTCAAGGCCAAGGCGTGGGACCAGAACCAGACCAGCATGAGCACCGAGGATCTGCGCAAGGCGTTCGCCCGCAAGATCGGCTTGCGCATCCTGATGGATGTGGGCCAGCTCAAGAAGACGATCCAGAACGGCGTCAAGCACCAGACGTGGGTCTATTACGATGCCCAGGGAGAGTTTGGTTACGATCACGAATCACCACCGCCGGCCTGGCAGATCAGTGACCAGGCGCTGCTGTACACGCCGGCCGAGGCGGAGCGGCTGGGCATTCGCATCAAGGGCAAGTGGGCGCCGGATGGTGGCGATGGCGATGATGGCGGCTCGGCCCCGGGCGCTGCCTGTCCGGTCTGCCACCAACCAGAAGCGCAATGCACCTGCGGGGTGGACACCGTGGAAAAGACTCCCGCCAGGCTTCAAGGCGAGGGGGCCGTGAACCAGGCGTTCCAGCGGATCGTGGATCTCTGCCAGGAGCACGAGATCACCCATCTTCGGCGACTGTTTGTCCGGGTGGACGGGGTTGGCAAGCAGATCGCCGCCGATATGCGGGCGCTGGGTTTGGCGATCCCCCAGTTTGGAAAGGGGACTTTTGTTGTCGAGCAGGAAGTCATTGCCGCCTACGGTGAAGGTGCCGCCGCCGAGGCTTTTGAGCAAACTTTCCAAGGCGGTTGGGACCGCTATAAACGGCTAAGGACCATCACCGATGCCTTTGGACAAGAGGCGACCGAGCTTAAAGCCCGAATGCGGGTGAGGGGCGAGTTCGACCCTGGCATCGAGGTCGGCAGCCCCCAGTTCGAAACCATACGGGACGTGCTAATCACCCTCGAAGTGGGCAAGGTCCTGGTAGAGGCGGCGCCAGAGGTTTCCGAGGTTTCCGAAACCTCGGAAATCTAGGGAGATCGGCCATGAAAGTCAAGGCGCTCAGTTTTCGCCAGCCCTGGGCAGAGTTGATCCTCCGGGGAATCAAGACGCTTGATTTGCGCACCTGGACCACGCGCCACCGGGGACCGCTGGCGATTTACGCTTCCAAGACGGTGGAGCGGGAGGCATGCCGGGCAAACGGAGTGAACGCGGGCCAACTGATCACCGGCGCTGTCCTCGGAGTGGTTGACCTGGTCGGCATCGTAGAGTTGGACGAAGCGAGTTACCACGCGCGCACGGCCGAACACCTGGGCGGCCGCTCCTTCCGGCCGCCAATGTACGGGTGGGAACTGGCCAATCCCCGGTTGCTCCTCGAGCCTGTGCCGGCCCGGGGCCGGCTGCGCCTGTTCGAGGTAGATCTGGATGAGGATGAGCGGCTAGAGGCGGGGGACGAAGGGCGGGAGGTCGGACGAGCCGATCTCGCGGCGGCCGGGTGGGACCCGGAAAAGCCATTCGAGTTGCGTGTCGTGCGGGAGACGAACTCTGGACAGGCGCCGTACCGGATAGCCCTGTATCAGCGATTGGTGGAGCCGCCGGTGGAGGACCGCATCTATTCGCAGGGAGCGCCGACCATGGAGCGGGTGGTGGAACTGGGCGGACACGCCCTGCGGGCGGTGGCCGACCAGGTGCTGGAGGCGCTGCGCGAAAACGACTACAAGGCGACCGATCTGCAGCCCGGCCGGCGGGAACCATTCCATCTTTCTGAGGAGAGCGGCGTGCGGCTGGGCTTGCTGTTTCTGGCGGTCCGGCCGCTGGCCAAGATGGAGCGAGTGGAGGCGATCTCCCATGGCATCCGCACCATGACCAGCGAGGAATTGTACTACTGGTACAGCAAGTCCACCGGCGGCCCGGCGGCCGAGCGGGCCCAGAAAGCACTCAGGGTGCTATTGGCAGAGGAATAACCAGCAGAAATGAGGACCGCCATCGTCAGAGCTTCATTAGCCCCCGCGCATTAGCGCTGTTGATCGAGGTCAATAGTAGGTTGAGCGAGTAAAGTATGGAGAGCTTCTATGCCTGAACCATCGTTGCTGATTGAAAACTGGCTGCCCATTGAGGCGATTGGCGCCGAGAGCAAGCGAGAGCGAGGGGCCAGCAGCGCCCTCCCCCCACTATACTTCCTACACGTCTGGTGGGCGCGCCGGCCGCTGACTGCCAGTCGGGCTGCCATTCTGGCGAGTGTCCTACCCGCATATTCACCCGATTGGCCCGAGCGCCTGCGAACGCGATTTCCGAGCCGGGACACCTATCATCAGTGGTTCCTGGAATTGAATGGCATCTTTGGCGATCCAGTGCAAGCGCGCCGTTTGTTGGATTGGGCCAAGCAGCAAGGGAAAACCATTCCTAATCCCTACACCCATGATCGCGCCTTCAAGGTCAATCCTTCTGCTGAGTACCTGGAGATGATGGGCGAGCTGCTGGATTACGCGTGGGGCACGCGGGAGCTGACGGTGCTGGACCCTTTTGCCGGCGGCGGTTCGATTCCCTTTGAGGCGCTGCGATATGGTTTTACCACCATCGCCAACGACCTCAACCCGGTGGCGGCCGTCATCCTCAAGGCAACGCTGGACTACCCGGCCCGCTTTGGTCCCTCCCTGGCCGATGATATTCGCAAATGGGGCAACCGTTGGTATGAGCTAGTAAAACCAAAGCTCCAACCCTTCTTTTCTCCGTTGCCCCCTGATGCTCAAGGCGCGGCCTATCTCTGGGCACGGACGGTGGCCTGCCCGGCGACGGGCAAGCCGGTGCCGCTGAGCCCCAATTGGTGGCTGCGCAAGGGTGACAAGCCGGTGGCGGTCAAGCTGATCGTCGAAGCGGGCATGGAGGTGCCCCGCTTTGAGATCGTGAAGGGGGCTCAGGTTGGCGCCGCAGATCCCGACCAGGGCACCGTCAGCCGCGGGGTGGGCCGCTCCCCCTGGACCGGCGAGACGGTGGACGGCGACTATATCAAGGCCGAGGCTCAGGCCGGCCGTATGGGCCAGACCCTGTACGCGGTAGCCACCAAGGTGAGTGGCGGCTTTCGCTTCCGCGCCCCCACGGAGGAAGACCTGGCGGCCGTGGAAGGGGCCGAGGCGGAGCTGGCCCGCAAGAAGCCCGAATGGATCGCCCGCGACCTGATTCCCATGGAGCCGTTCCCCGGCGGCAACGACAATCGTCCACTCCAATATGGCATGCCCACCTGGTCCGACTTTTTCTCGCCGCGCCAACTGCTGGCAATGGGTACTCTGCAAGAGACGTTGAAGGGGTTGGAAACAGAGATGCTGGCGGCAATGAGCGAGGAGCGCGCAACAGCGTTGACTGCTTACTGCGGACTACTATTCAACAAATGCCCCAACTACAGTTCCTTGCTTGCAAGCTGGCACGTGGCGCGCGGCGTGATGCGGAGTGTTTTTGACCGGCACGATTTCAGCTTCAAGTGGACGTTTGGGGAGTTCGACGCTGCGGCGAATTTGCTGCCTTGGGCGATTGATCAGGTGCGAGATGCCTACAAGGGACTGGCAGAATTGGCGGCACCGACCCAGATGGCACTAGACCAGACAGAAAGGCGCAGGCCCGTGGAATACCTGGATATCCGGCAGGGAAGCGCCACAGATCTAGCTTACGTGCGAGATAACTCGATCCACAATATCACGGTAGACCCTCCCTATTACGACAATGTCCAATACGCCGAGTTGGCCGATTTCTTCTACGTCTGGCTCAAGCGCAGCGTTGGCCACCTCTTCCCCGAGTTCTTCACCGACGAGCTGACCAACAAAGACGACGAGGCGGTCGCCAACCCGGCCCGCTTTGCCGCCCTGGGCCGCAAAAGGAAGGCGCTGGCCGAGCAGGATTACGAATTCAAGATGGAGGCTGCCTTCCGCGAGATGCACCGGGTGCTGCGGCCCGACGGGTCGCTGACGGTGATGTTCACCCACAAGCGGGTGGAAGCGTGGGACGCGCTGGCGTCGGCGCTGATCGGCGCCGGGTTCACCATCAAGGCCTCCTGGCCCGTTCACACCGAGAGCGAGCACAGTTTGCACCAGGCCAAAAAGAACGCGGCCGCCTCGACCATTCTGCTGGCCTGCCGGAAGCGGGAGCAGACAGAGAATGGCCAGCCAGTCTGGTGGGACGACCTGCAGGCGCGGGTGCGCGAGACCGCCCGCCGCAAGGCGGAAGAGTTTGCCGCCCAGGGCATCGGCGGCGTGGACCTCTACATCAGCACCTTTGGCCCTGCCTTGAGCATCATCTCGGAGCATTGGCCGGTGCTGACCAGCGAAGTGGACCCCAAGACGGGCAAACCGCGATCACTGCGGCCTGAAACCGCCCTCGATCTGGCCCGCGAGGAGGTGGTGCGGCTGCGCCGCCAGGGGCTGCTCCTGGGGATGGACGTCCAGTTCGACCCGGTGACGGATTGGTATCTGATGGCGTGGGATGCCTTTGCCGCGGAACAGTTCCCCTACGACGAGGCCCGCAAACTAGCCATCGCCCTGGGGGTTGACCTGGATCGGACGGTCATGCGCATCAAGCGGCTGGTCACAAAAAAGGGGAAATCCGTCCTGCTGCAGAGTCCCAGTGAGCGGCGCAAGCGAGGGATGGTGGATGACGAGGTGATCGCCTTTGAGCATTGGATCGACGCGGCGCACACGGCGATGATGGTCTACCAGGAGGACGGCGCCGGAGCCTGCGACGTCTTTCTGATGCGGTCGGGACTGAAAAGGGACAGCACCTTCAAGGCGCTGCTGCAGGCGCTGCTGAATGCGATCCCGCGCACGCGCATCAAGGGCAAGTACGCGCGGCCGGAGGCCGAGGTACTGGAGAACATGCGGCTCGCCTTCTTTGACGATTTGCAGGCCCCGGTGGAAGAGGAACCCGCGCTGCCGCAACCGGCCCAGTTGGGTTTGGGTGGGGCGTTTGGCGGAACTGAGACGTAAGGTGCGACAATGATCCTGGCGGACAGGATTCGCAAATTCGTGCTGGATGAGGTCATTGAACCAGCACGGGCACAGGGACGCGCCACGGTGACGGTCCGGGCGGGCGATGTGCATGCAGCATTGGGGTTACGGAATCGCCACCCGGCCGTGTGCAGCGCGCTGGATGCGCACAAGTTTCTGGATTTCGCGAGTGTCACGCGGGTCCGGCGCACCGGCCCTCGCCAGAGCAGCACGGTGGAGTGGGTGTTTGCCTTGAACTGATGATGACTTTATCTCTACGGGAGCGCTCGTTCCGCTTCTATTACGGCCCGGCCGACGACCCGCTGCACAATTTTTATGTGCCGGCGCTCTCGGCCAGCGTGCGCTATGACCGCAGCGCCGGATTTTTCAGTTCTACCGCCCTGTCGGTGGCGGCGGCCGGCGTCGCCCGCCTGATCCGGAATGGCGGCCGCATGCGGTTGCTCGTCGGCGCCGCTCTCGATGAGAAGGATGTCGAGGCCATCGGCCGGGGCCACGATCTTCAGATCCGGGTGTCTCAAGCTCTTCTGGAGCGCTTTCCCGACCCGGAGGATGCGCTGCTCCGCCAGCGGCTCGAGACCTTGGCCTGGATGGTGGCCGATGGTACCCTTGAGATCAAGGTTGTGCTTCCGCGCGATGAACGTGGATGCCCCATCCCGGCCTCCTTGTCGAGCGATTATTACCATCCCAAGACCGGCATCTTTACCGACAACGATGGGGACCAGGTAGCATTTTCCGGCAGCGTGAACGAATCGGCAACCGCATGGCAGAGGAACTATGAGAGCTTTTCCGTCTATTTTTCCTGGAAGGAAACCCGGCCGTATCTGGCGCAGGTCGCCATCAATTTCGAGCGGCTGTGGAACGGGCAGGAAACCGATTGGATAGCCCTGGACATTCCCCAGGCCGTTCGAGAGAGATTGCTCAGCTACCGGCCGCCGTATGCGCCCACCCACGATCCGTTGGAGCGGCCGGCGGCCGAAACGCCCAGAGAAAAGGGGCCGCCTTATGAGATCGGGCCTCCCGCGGCCGAGCGCATCCTATTCCAGTTTGTGCGCGATGCACCCTATCTGCCAAACGCGATCGGGCTGGGCGCCGCCACCGCGTCGATTGCGCCCTGGCCCCACCAGTCCCGGGTAGCAGACACGATCCTGGAGCGCTTCCCCGACCGGGCGATGCTATGCGACGAGGTCGGCCTGGGAAAAACCATCGAGGCCGGCCTGGTGCTGCGCCAACTGATAATTTCGGGCCGCATCCGGCGCTGCCTCATCCTGACCCCGAAATCAGTGCTCAAACAGTGGCAGGAAGAGATGTACGAAAAGTTTGCCCTGGACATCCCGCGCTACGACGCCGGCAAATTCTGGGATGCGGGTGGGCAGGAGTTGCCGACCACGACTGAAAACCCGTGGGACGCGTTTGATATCCTGTTGGCGGGCAGCCAACTCGCCAAACGAACTGACCGCCGAGCGCAGATTCTGGCCGCACAGGGTTGGGACCTGCTGGTGGTGGACGAAGCTCACCACGCGCGCCGCAAGGATTTCAAGGAGCGCATCTATCGCCCCAACCAGCTCCTAAGTCTGCTCAATGAGATGAAAACGCGCGCGGGCAGCGTGCTGCTGATGACGGCGACGCCCATGCAGATTCACCCGCTGGAAGTATGGGACTTGTTAACTGTGCTGGGGCTGGGCGGCCGGTGGGGTGCCAGTGAGGACAATTTCCTCGGGTTCTTTTCCGAGATGCGCAAACCCCTGGGAGAGATCGAATGGGAGTTTGTCTATGACCTGGTGAGAGATGCGTTTGAAACCGGCGTCGTCCTGGACAGCGCCTTTGAGAGTCAGGTCAGGAGCGACATCGGGCCGGTGAAATGGGCCATTCTGCAGGAATTGCCCTATCAGTCAGGTGGGCGCGGAAAGTCGATCAAACAGCTCAGCTCCGCTAGCCTCTCGCACGTATACGAGATGGCCCGGCGTCACACCCCGCTTGATCGTTTCATCTTTCGCAACACGCGCGCCTTGCTGCGCGAATATGAGAGGCGGGGCATCATGAAGGCCACGGTGCCCCAGCGAAAACCGAAGGTCGAGCGCATCCCCTTGCGGCCGGACGAACAGTCGCTCTATGATCGGATCGACGAATACATCACGCACTTTTACCGAAAATACGAGAGCGAGCGGCGGGGTCTCGGTTTTGTGATGACCGTCTACCGGCGCCGCCTGACCAGCAGCTTTTATGCGGTCCGCTGCAGCCTGGAACGGCGGCTTGCGTTTCTGCGGGGGCAGATCGCGCCAGACGAGGTCTATCAAGAGGACGACATCGAGCAGGATGAGCTGACCAGGGACGTGACGGAGCAGATTCTCTCAAAGGAAGACAGTGAAGGTTTTCAGGCCGAACAAGAGTATGTGGCTGATTTCATCCAGGACCTCAAGCTTCTGAGCGTGGCCGACTCTAAACTGGAGCGGCTCAAGGATGAACTGAATCGGGTCTTTCTTTCACGGCCGACCGTATTGGTGTTCACTCAATACACGGACACGATGGACTATTTGCGGGATCAGTTGGTGGAGGTGTATGGGAGTCAGGTTGCCTGCTATTCCGGCCGCGGCGGCCAGGTGTGGAACGGCATCGGGTGGGCGGACACGACCAAGGAAGATGTCAAGAATGAATTCCGAAAGGGCCAGATTCGCATCCTGCTATGCACCGAGTCGGCCAGCGAAGGGCTCAACCTACAGACCTGTGGTGTGCTCATCAACTATGATATGCCCTGGAACCCGATGCGAGTGGAGCAGAGGATCGGCCGGATTGACCGTATTGGCCAGGTATTCGACGAGGTTTGGATCTCCAACTATTTCTATCAGGACACGATCGAGGATCAGATTCATCAGCGCCTGGCGGACCGGATCAACTGGTTCGGGGTCGTGGTAGGCGCTCTGCAGCCCATTCTGGCGGAGATCAGCGAGACAACCCGTCGTCTGGCGATGCTGCCGGCCGGGGAGCGGGAAGTGTTGCTGGAGAAAGAGATCAGTGCCCTTCGAGCCCGTTTGCAAAATCGCGCGGTCGAATCGCTGAATCTGGATGACTATCTCGAGGCTGAGGCGATTGCACCAAAGCCGTCCGCGCCAATCACCTTGCCGCGCCTTGAGGAACTGCTCACCAAATCCCAGGCAACGGGCTCGCTTTTTGGACCCAATCCTGACATGGAAGAGGCGTACTTGCTGGAATGGAAAGGAGAGACTCTGCCGGTTACTCTATCACCGGCGTGTTTCGACGCTCATCCGGACAGTGTCCGATTCCTTACCTACGAAAACCCGCTGCTGGCTGAAATCCTGGCCACGGTCCCCAGCCCGGCAACGGGCGCATCCCATGGGTTGGTTCGCTGCTCGTCGGACGGCGACGTCCGATTGAGGGGTTGGTACGTTCATGACAGAGAAGCGGGCAAGCCGAGAGCCATCGAGACGATTTCCCAGCTCCGCGATTGGTTGGCCGAGCCCGATTCGGGTCGACCGGCGCCCGTCCAATTCTCTACTCAAGTGCGAGCGCTGTTTGAGCAGTCGGTCGGGGAACGGGAGCGCAGGCACGCCGAGATTTTGCAGCGCCGCCGCGTTTCACACCATCTGACAGAGCGCGCCCGGGCTCAACGCCTGCTGCTGCGCGCCGCCATGGTGGAGATCGCCCTGGGACGACAACCGAATATGTTTGATAGCCACAGCTATCCCTCTGCGTTCACCGAGGAGGCAATAGTGGGACTGCAGCGGCACGGCTATCCATGGGGACCGATCGTCAAACTCGCCTTTGACCCCGACCTGGCGCCTGATCCGGAGGACACGTACTTTCAGGGTATCGTGACGGATTCAAGCGAGTCGCTCAACGGCCGGTTTGCCCAACTGGTTCAAGAAGCACGGAAAACCATCCAGACGCTGAGCGCGGCACGCGATGCGACCCTTGAGGAGCCCGTTGAGCGATCACCGGTGGTAGAGATTGAGGGATATGCGGCCGATAAACCGTGATTGTACCTTGTCGGACCTTCGGCCGAGAATGGGAACTCCGGCGACTGCTGCGGACACAGCTTGAAGCCGGTGAGGAATGCGATATAATGCCCGTGGGTGGGCCACTCCATGTATGGCCTCAACCGCCCAGGGCAACGATTAGACTATCGAAGCGGACATCACGGCCCATCTGCAAGGGACCGAAGATGGATGGCTCGCCCAAACAGCAGGGTCAATTGAGTTGATATGTGGCACAAGTGGACCGATGAAATCCAAGCCGTTCCACAACTGGATTCAATCACATCCCCGAGATGGAGAGGAACAGACAGCTTATGCAGAATTCACACTGGTCCCAGAACTGAATGGGGGCGAAGATACTATTCACAATGTTTTTGAATATGAAAAAGTAGTGCACCCCTGAGATTGGACACTTTTGAGGCGGTTTTTAGTGAACATCTAGCATCACCGGCTGAGCTAGCCCTCATGGGCAAAAACAGCTGAGTCAGGAATTGGCAATGTAATGAACAGAGCAATCTATTCTAACTATATCGAAGAGAAACTGGCCTCTCTCGCAAGCAGAGTTGAAGCGCGCGGCAAGTTGAATCTGCTGGAATTGCATCACCACAGCGAAAACTTTTACATGCATCTGTTGAATGAACTCTTTGGTTGGCAATTGCAGAACTTGAATGTCACAAAGCCAAATGCGGAAGCAATTGACCTGGTTGATCAAAAGAATCAGTTGATTATTCAGGTTTCCGCCACCGCGACCAAGCGGAAGATCGAGTCTGCATTAACCAAAGATCTTTCTGCTTATTCAGGATATACTTTCAAGTTCGTGTCGATCTCAAAAGATGCAGGCGATCTAAGGAAAAAGACCTATAGAAATCATGAAGGTATCGCTTTTGACCCCCAACAGGATATTCTCGACATCGCGTCTATTTTGAGCAACATCAATGCACTTGATATTAAACGGCTAGAACGGATTCGCACTTTCATCAAAAAGGAACTTGGTAGCGATGTCGCCGAAACAGGAATCGGGACTAATTTGGCCAGTATCATCAATATTCTCGCCGAAGAGGACTGGGATGCTCGATCTGGGGACTATCAATGCCAGCCATTCGTGATTGAGAGCAAGATCGATTCAAATAAGTTGAAGATTTCGGCGACCATCATTGACGATTACAAGATTCACCACAGTCGCATTGATGGCATTTACGCCGAATTCGATAAGCTTGGCGTAAATAAGAGCAGCTCGGTACTTTCATCCATTCAGAAAGAGTATTTGGAAAATTCACAATCGCTCAGTGATGACGCCTTGTTCTCGAAGGTCATTGAACGAGTATTGGAAAAAATCCACCAAAGCGCAAATTACGTTGAAATCCCCTTGGATGAATTGGACCTCTGCGTCAACATTCTCGTGGTGGATGCTTTTATCCGGTGCAAGATTTTTGAGAATCCTGAAGAGTGTATCGATGTTGCTGCCTGATAACGTCCACCCAGCGGACAGCATCTATTACAATGGCGCTTTTGTGTTGCAGGCTATTCAGGAAAACCTGCCACAGAACACGCTTGATTTGTATTTTAGTGCGAAACGCTCAAGAAACATGTCAATGCCCGTATTTGTTTTGTGCCTTGATTGGTTATTCATATTGAACCTTATTGCACTGAACGATCAAGGAAAAGTTGAACTATGTTCCTAAAATCTCTGCAAATATCTGATGCTGATCGAGTGATCCGCGACATTCAGTTTCATAATGGAATGAACTTGATTGTGGATGAGACTCCCAGCACAAGAGATGATGAAACCGGAAACAATGTCGGTAAGACCACGGTATTGATGCTCATTGATTTTTGTCTTGGGGCTCGTGCGAGAAACATCTACACTGATCCCGAAAACAGAAGAGAAGAGTACAAACTTGTTAAAGACTTTCTGGTAGACAACAACATTCTCATCACTCTTATCCTCAAAGAGGATCTAGATGATGTAAATTCAGCCGAAATCTGCATTGAACGGAATTTTCAATCGCGGGCGAAGATCATCCGTAGAATCAACGGTGCTGCGAAAACGGAAGAGCAATTTGAAGCAGCATTGACTGAGTTCCTTTTTCCTGGCCACTACCCCAAGAAACCAACTTTTAGACAGATCATTTCACACAATATTCGCTACAAAGATCAAAGCATCTATAACACACTCAAAACCCTCGATCGATACACCCGGGATGCCGAGTACGAAACCCTGTATCTGTTTTTGCTTGGTTGCGAATTCGACCAAGGCGCTACCAAGCAAGAGTTATTGACTCAGATTCGATTGGAGCAGACCTTCAAGCACAGACTCGAAAAACACCAAACCAAGTCCGCTTACGAGACCGCTCTCTCGATTCTGGAAGATGAAATCGACGAATTGGACAAGCGCAAGTCGAATTTCAACATTAATGATGATTTCGAGTCCGATTTAGGTGATCTCAATCACGTCAAATTCCAGATTCATGTTCTAAGTTCTCAAATAGGCAAATTACGCATTCGCCGTGATTTGATTGCAGAGGCAAAACGAGACCTGAACTCAAACGTAGCCGATATTGATGTGCGGCAACTCAAGTCCATATACAGGCAGGCTACCTTGTCGGTAGCCGGAATCCAGAAAACTTTTGAGGATTTGCTCCAGTTTCACAACGAGATGATTGTCGAAAAGGTCAAGTATATTGCCAAAGATTTGCCGATGCTAGAGCGCGAAATCCGCTCGAAAAGCCAGCACTTGGACAGACTCCTTGATGACGAATCGACTCTAGCCAAAAGGATCGCAAAAAGCGAATCATTTGAAGAACTGGAAAAGTTGATTGGTGTGCTCAACGATAAGAACCGAAAAAGAGGGGAGTTGGAAAACTTGATTCAGCAATTGAACGAGGTGGAAGTCAATCTCGATGGTTTGCATGAACGCTTGGAAGTCATTGATGATTTGCTGTTCTCCGATTCCTTCGGAGAAAACATCAAGCGCCAGTTGAAAAAGTTCAATCGGCACTTTGCCTCAATTTCCAATTCGCTGTATGGTGAACAATATGCCTTAAAGGTAGATCCAATAGTCAGGAAGAAGCAGCGATTGTACAGGTTTAGTGCCTTCAACACCAATTTCAGTTCTGGCAAAAAACAGGGCGAAATCTCTTGTTTTGACATCGCCTACACCTTGTTTGCGGATGAGGAAAACATACCTTGCATGCACTTTTTGCTGAATGACAAAAAAGAACTAATGCACGACAACCAACTCTTGAAGATCGCTCGATTGGTGAACAAAAGAGGCATCCAGTTTGTGGCGTCTATTCTCAAAGACAAACTGCCTGACGAGTTGAACAAAGAGGAATATATCGCTGTAAAACTGTCTCAACACGACAAGCTTTTTCGGATTGAGGGTCACACCCCCTAATGGCGTCAGGAACCAAGGACATGACGGAGGTCGAGATTCTGCGTCAGAAATGCTGGGATCGAGCTCTCCAAACACACGGATCGGCCCATGTGTTTGAGCAACGGTCAAACCGTTTCAGAAACCGATTACGGATGTTGACATTCTTTGGAATAGCTGTCCCTGCGACAATCGGATCCGTTGTGTTATCTTCCAAGAATGCTGATCTCTCTGCTGTCCTGCTTTTCATCGCTGGCTTCCTGGGTCTGGTCCAACTGATTGGTTCCATCTGGTCGTTAGTATCCCACTGGGATGAATCGTACAGTTACGCTCGTGAATCGCTAACCTCAAACTATCAACTATCTAACAAGTACCAAAAAATGGCCGAGAACCCACCATCTGACCCGGCGGTCTTGCAGCTTCAATTTGATCTCCTTGAAAAGGAGGATCACTTCCGATACGCGCAGGATAGCAAACAGGGCATAAGCGAAGAGGAGAAGCGACTTGCCATGAGAGCAGGACTGCGCCAGTTTCAGCGTCTTTGCACTCAGTGCAGCACCGTGCCATCCTCGTTGGAGCCAACTGATTGTGGCGTCTGTGGTGATTTCAAACGGAGGAGATTATGAACAACAAGACCAGATTTGTACTGAGGGGCATTCTGGACCTCTCCAAAGCCGAGTTATCAGAACTGGTAAAGGAACACGACCGGTACAAGCGGCTTACCCTTGGGGGACAGGTCGAGTTCAAAGAAAGCCTCAAGAGATTCGACGTTGGTCCCCTCTCGACCACCGATATCTGCCCCTGCTGTGGCAAGTGATTCCTGTCACAACTACCATTCTTATAGTCCAGCAATAGCTGGGCACGGCGGCGGCATACTCGGGATGGGAGAGAGAGACAGCAATCACGGCCGCACGAACGCGGACGCTGGGTTGCCGGACCAGATCCGCTAGCAACGCCTCCGGGGAGCGTATCTTGTCAGACCGGTAGTGCGTCTGGCGCGAAAGATAGCGACTGCCCAGCAGATCCAGTTCGGCAACGAGTTTCTCTTCCTCGGTGAGTATCTCGGAACCTGAACCATTCATCGTCGGGTCCTCGTCCGGCAGAAGGATGCGTCTGATATCTGATGCTCGCCCCTGTTGAGCCCTCGTTAGGTCGGATATCTGCCAGCTTGCCTGCGGCTGGTATCCAGCGCCATTATAGCATTGGGATGAGGTGGTCGGAACCAGAGGAGGCGCTGCGAATCCGCAGCGGCCGCTTGAGGATTGAGGCCGGCGTTGCGATCCCGGCCGGGTCAATCACCCAGTGCGCTGGACGCGCTCGTTCGTAGGGAGTCACCATCCGGATGCCTGCTACGCGGCCCTGCGGAGCGTGGCACCTGCGGCCACAACCGAACCGCCTCCGGCGACCGGCTAGCAGACGACAGCTTATCAGGACACACCAACCGGTGTTAGGTGCCGTTCCTCGACTAGCAGAGAGACATGAGACCTGCACTGTACCTGAAAATCTTGTGCTTTGCTACGGCTGTGACAACGAAACTGCGCGTATGCTTTGCCATTTCCCATTATCTGCGGCCTCAATATACTTCAACCCTTGGTGGACCTGTCCACTCGAATGCATTAATGACATGTTGCAGAACACTTTCAATCATTTCTGTGTTCTCGAAGCTCACGGCAATACTTGGGTGGCTGCCATTCTCTGCAGTGTAAGAGAATTCATTGTCACTAGTGCGAACATCTATCACCAGAATTTGCGTATCAATAGGCTTCTCTTTCCTTCCACGCTTTCTGCCCCTGTCTTCGATGTGGTGTGCAGAGTCTCTGATCTCCTTGAGTGATGGAAGTGCCACTTCAAACCTGCCTCGTTCTACTGCAATATCTGAGGGTGCATCTGACCTGTCACAAAGTTTGTCCAAGAGCTTTGAGAAACTGTCGAGAGCATAGATGTAAGCGTGCCCATAAATATGCTTTACATGTTCTCGGTAATCCAGAGGTACTTTTCCTAAACTCCATTGATGCCGTTTCAATTCAATTTCGGTCTTGCGTTTAGCATCAAGGAGTTCTTCATAGGAGTTTTCGCCTTCGACCCGTGCGTATTTCGGCTCAAGTTCTTGGCGCAAAGCCTGCTCCTCTTCTGATTTCTGGTTTTCAATCTCCAGGAGGTTCAGCGCGATAACCGCATACTTGAACTGGCTTTTCATCATTTCAAGAATGATGCGATTGCTGTTCGCCGGTTCTGGGTTATCGTAGCGCAACGCGTATCCAGGAGAGACGATCTCAAAAACATGCATCTAATTCCAATTCTCCAGTTGAACACTTATTTGATTGCAGCGATATAGCGATAACTTACATCAGTTAGTGTATCACATGTTCATTGATTTCGTAGTGGTCCTGGAGCGGCCCTCTTCAGTGATCTCACCTCGATCAGCGATTCAGTGGTTCCGGGGCGCGTGAGCCAGGTCCGGCGGTGGCATAGTGCCATGCGTAAGAATCGCCCTCCCAAAACCGGAAAAACGGGGAATAATCGGGGAAATTCCCCGTATAGAGTGTGGGAAGCACATCAGAAAGCTCGAATCCGGACACGGCGCTTTCGTGTGAGATCGTCGAGTGTCGGCCGGTCGCTCCCCAGCCGGTAGAAAAAGAGCTTGCCGATGATGGTGCCTTCGGGGACTGCAAACCAGGCCGTCTGCCCACCGGCCGTCTCCAGGCGACAGCGCACCTTGCGGCAGCACGGTGGCCGCCACCCGGCCGGCCTCTGAGGCGCCGATTGGAGAGATATCAATCTTTTCTACGGCCGCCGTCATAGAGCTGAACGTTGCGCCGTCAGCAGTCGGACAGGCTCAGAGCGCTCTCGATCCTGCTCTTCATTTGCACCAGTCACACCATCTCGCGCCCCTTGACCCCAGTAGACCATCTGTGCTACAATGAGAGTCAGACCGCCACGCGCGGCTATTGACAACGGCCGCCGTTTGCCCCCAAAGGTCCCATGCGGGACGGCCGAAACGGAGTCGATAATTGAATCCGGAAAAAAAGGACAGCGTAATGGGAAACAATTGATTGGTGGAACACATCCCACCCGCCGGCGACCTCTCTTGATGCGATCACCTGCCCCCGTTGCCTGCCACCATCCACCCCAACCCCAACACGTTTCAACGTCGCGGGCCCGTCCTCCCGCGTGCTGTCCCCTCGCCGCGAATTCATTCGCGGTTTCCTCCCAAAGGTCCCACGCGCGGCGGCCGAAACGGGGTCGATAATTGAATCAGAAAAAAAAGACAGCGTAATGGAAACAATTGATTGGTGGGACACCTCCCACGCCCCGGCCGAGACAGAATCCGCTCTTTCCTCTGTGGCGCCGGTCAACTCGTCCAGAACCGGCAAGTCAACCGGCCATATCGTAATAATCCCTTGGTTCTCGCGATTACCCTTCTCTTGCCAGCCAGGGGGCAGTATCGTAGAATTGACCGCCTATGGAGACCGAGACACTGTTGGAACTCTACCGCACCGGCAAGCGGGATTTTGCCGGCCGCAAGCTCAGCGGCGCGGATCTGCGGGCCGCAAATCTGAGCAAGGCGAATCTGGCGGGAGCGGTCCTGAAACACGCCCGGCTATTCCGGACCGACCTCCGGGGAGCCAACTTGAGTGACGCGGACCTTCGCGCCCTTTTGCGAGGGGCGAACCTGTCAGGGGCTATCCTGCAGAGGGCCAATCTGGCTGGGGCTGACTTGAGCGGGGCGAACTTGAGCCGGACGAACCTGGTCGCAGCCGATCTGACCTCGGTCGACCTATTCCGCGCCGATCTGCGCGATGCAGACCTGCGCCAGGCCGATCTCAGCGGGGCGACCCTGATCGAAGCGGATTTGAGCGGCGCAGATCTGCGCGACGCAACCATGTCAGACCGGCAGTTGCAGCAGTGCTGCTCATTGGCCCGCGCCGTCCTGCCTGGCGGGACATCCTATGGGTAACGAGTGAGTGTCCTACCCGACGGGTACGAGGGCAGCATGTTATCATCACTCCCAGCGACAATCACGATTGATTGTCCCCGTACGCTAGATCGACCATGGACTATTCCCGTATACTAGAAGAGTTGGCCCGAGCTTCTCTGTTTGACCTGTACCGGCTGCAGGTCGCCATGGGTCACCAGTTGGATGACCCCGGGCGCATCCAGGAGATCAAGAGACAACTCGAGCCGGGACGAGAGATTACCTATTTTGACGATCGAGCGAACAAGCTCGTTCAAGCCCGGGTCGTCAGCTTGCAGAGAACCCGCCTGCTGGTTGAAAACACGCACGACCATCAACGCTGGAGTGTGCCCTTGTGTTCTGTGAACCTTGAGGGCGTGGACACGGACATCAGATCGCCGGCAAATCAAGAAGGGCTTGACAAGAGCCAGCTCAAAACCGGTGACCAGGTAGGGTTTCGCGATCGTCAGAACAACGAACTGTACGGCCAGGTCATCCGGTTGAATCGAAAAACCGCTACCGTTCTTGCTGGCGACGATTCCAAATGGCGGGTTGCATACAGCTTGTTGTTTCCCATCCTTGACAGCGAGCGAGCAGGCGACCAGAATCTGATTGAAGGCCAAGTGGTGGGCAGTTTCGATAAAGAGACAATCCCATGATCCGGCATCTAGCCACCTGACACTATACACAACAACCTTTTCTGGACGCGGATGAGCACGGAATAACACAGGTAATCCGGTGAAAACTAGAACAAATCTGTGGAAATCTGTGCCAATCTGTGTCCTAATCACAAACTGTCGGCCGGCTCGATCCGGCATCAAACGTCGCGCCGCCGAACTGCATGGAGAGGATCAACACATGCTAGATGAAAAACGCATTGGCATCCTTCGAAAAAAAGTGTCCCGCCTCAAGCAGCGCGACGAGTACTGGGAAGGAACCATCCGGTTGGGGCGGATGTGGATTGCAGATGATGACGAATCGCCATACCGCCCCTATGTAACCCTGATCGTCTGCGAGAATGGGGCAATTATCTCCACCTCGGTCGTGGAAACCCGGCCGGCGCCGGCCCAGCTCTTTGAGAGCCTTTTGCGTGCGATGCGCCGGCCGGTGCTGGGGGGCGGCCGGGCGCGCCGCCCAAAGATCATCTACCTGGACGACCCTGACCATGTAACTGCCCTGGCGCCCCAACTGGCCGCATTGGAGGTGCGTTGCGAGCATCGCCGCCGGCTCCCGGTCATCGAGGAAGCATCGGCCTAGATGGAAGCTCACATGAACAAGGAAGAGCCGGTTCCAGGATTGGTAAAAATCCCGCAGGTGACCCCGCCCTTGATCGGGCATCTTTTCGAGTTGGCTGCCGGCTTTTACCAAGAGGCTCCCTGGCGATGGGTAGATGATAATCATCCAATGGAGATCCGGTATCCGCCGGAAAATAAACCCCGGTATGGCGTGGTGATGGGGAGGGGCGGTGAGGTCTTTGGCCTGGCTGTGTACGATACACTGGATGACCTGCGTACGATGTGTCGGGACGATCTTTCCACCAAACAGATGACCAGCATGACAAGCTGGTGTGTGCTCCTTTTCGAGGAGGCAGCAGCGATGAGTTTCGACGATCTGGATGCCATGATCCAGTACGGCTGGCAAGTAGCGGCCGAGGATGCGTATCCGGTGTTTGGGCGCGCGACCCGGTCCATGGAGATGGTGCCGCCCGAGAGGAGCGACCTGTTGTGGATGGAAGGAGCATTGGCCGCCATTCTGGCATACCTACCTCAGTACAAACAGACCCCCTATGGCCGGCCGCACACTACTGACATCATGTTGCCAGTGGCAACGATCAGCGGCGAGGCCCAGGTCTCCCTCAAGATTCCGCCCCCCGACTTTTGACCGTCGCCAACCTGGATGTGCGCCGGTCATCGGCCAGAGTGTGGGATGAGACTGCTTGTGCCGGTCACAGATCACGGTTTGATCCGGCTACCGGGTCACGTGCACCAGATGGCCCAGGTCACTGCTGTTGCCGCAGCCCCCTGCCCTGGATCAAACCCCCAACCACTTCAAAGACCGACCAACTCGTTGGCTCGCCCACAAGCTTGAGAACTATCGCAACGGCAACCGCAAGCTGCCAACAGGCAAAAAAAAAGACCTCTCATACACTCTCGGTGCCCCCGCTGTCAAGATCTTCCTTCTGGTGATTACCCACATCTTGGTTCTCCGCAAGCGAGGAATCACGCTGAGCCTGTCGAAGCGCGATTCCGAGCGGCTCCCCGGGCAACAAGGCCGCAAGATCGCGCGCTTCGACAGGCTCAGGCTTCGTCGCGAACTCAGCCGAGCGGATGCGATTTTGCTCGCCTTGGCACCTGTGGGCAATCACCAGCTTCCTTATCAGAGAGCGACACAGCGCCGCCCATCGCCGGTGGCGACGCTGTGTAGTGAAGCGATGCTACTTCCCCCCTGGTGATGTCCGGTGGGGTGTCATTTTGATAAGGTGCGCCGGGGGTTCCCCCAAACAGCGGCGTCGTAAACCAGGAGGCTGTGCCCTGGAGGAACCGCCGGCGCCCGGTAGAACTCTGCTGGCGCTGCACATTCGAGCTCGTCCCACTTGACGTTCTGGGCCTGCAAGACATTGTACAGGTCCATGCCGGTGTCTACGCCAGCATCCGGCACGGCGACGCAGACGATCAGGCAATCGTCGAATGCCCAGCAGCGCACCTCATGTCCGCGACGGTGTGCTTTTTCGATTACTGTGTTGATCGCCTCCAGTTTTCCATCAAGCGGGGGATCAAAGACAAAGGCCAGGAATACGTTCTCCACAAGGTGCTCCCCAGGGAAGGTCATTCCGTTTGACATGACCGGGCCTTTGGCGGTGTAATCACAATCTGTCCGTCATCCACGTGGACAGTCACCTTTTGACCAGCCTCAAATCCGGTCTCTGCGTCGCGTCCCGCGCGCAGTCGCGGGAGAGCCGGCCATTTGCCTTGCAGGCGGATGGCCGGGCGGCTCGTCTCTTCACCCGTCGGAGCAGATAGGAGTCGGCCCTGCCTGCTGCATCTCGGATGGTGAGGGATCGTTGTTTTTTCATGATATGCTAACGGGATAGAAAAGTCGGGCGGGTTGCCTGCAATTCGGCCAGGCAACCCGCTCTCGTCCCTGCGCTACCCGTCCTCACCCGGCCGGCTCTCCACCGGCGGCTGAACCAGCGGAAAATCATCGATCCACTCCCTCTCGCTGTAGAGGACAGATTGAGAACCGTTTGGGCCAACAGGAACCGGATACTGGTTGTCCCCACCGTACCCATTCGCCTTGACTCGCCGCCACTCCGAGAAGACCCAGACGAACAAGGTCTGCACCTGTTCGTCCGAGAGTTCTCCTACCTGTTTCTCCAATTCCTGCAAGAACCAGCCCCTGTGTCCCTCGCCGGTTGCTTTGATGGGACGGCCGGTCATGAACTCCATCATGGTCCGAGCATCGCCGATAGGCCGACGGGTCTTGTGCCCATCGGCGACCAGGTGGCGGATTTGCGCCAGCATCCAATCCCGTGACAGGCTCGGCGCCGCCGAGTGGGCCGGAATACGCTGCCGCCAGGGAGAGTCTTGGGGTGCAAACTGGCGGCAGAGAGGAATGCATGGCCCGCCTCCGTCGACGGGACCCCGAATAAAGAACTCGACAGTCTTCAGCCGGGCAGCCCATTCGCAATGGGGTAAGCTGGGATCCTTCGTCGGGCTGTCTCCCCGCAGGTGCTGGCACAGGGCGCATAGCGTCGCCCAGGGATGCTCCGTCGCCAGCGAGGTGTGGTTTTCCATAAAGCTCCGGATGATCGCCCTCTGTTGGTCGATTGGACGGGGCTCCGACGGCCCGACGGGTTGAGAGGGAGTTTCGGCCGGCGCGGGAGAAGGATCGGAGGGATCTCCACCCACATCCTCGGCCCTGGTGTCAGCTTCAGACTGGGCATCAGCCTCGCTAGACGTAGGACGCGCGGTCGAGCGGTCAGCAACAGTCTCCACCTCGGCCCGCTCACGCTCCTGTTGAGCCAACCAGGCGGCTTGCAGGTCTTCCCACGACGTACAGGTATATGGATGCTCTGAAACACCCTGCAACCCGGCCCAGGCCATCGGCACCTGAACCAGGAATGGGTCGTGTTCTCCCATCCCCTGCAGGCAGACTCCGGGTTGCGCAGTCCTGGGCTCTTCAGCCGTCAGGCTCGACCGGCAAGGGAGCGCCAGGTCCTGAGAAAGCGGCGGGTAGGGCAGTCCGGAGACCCGGCAGGTGGCGCAGCTCACGTCCGGCGCCAAATCCACCATCAAACGGTCCCAGTCCGCCCGGCCGTTCTCGCCGTGGCTGACCTCCGGGGCCAGGGCTGCAATCCAGGCAGCGCATATCCGCGTATCGGTCCACGGCTCACCCAGGAGCCCCTGGTAAGCAGCATCGGCCGCCACGCCCCAGGCACGGAGAGGTTTCTCAGCCACGACCTGGCCCCACAGTGCCTGCATGATGCGGGCTCGGTTACGGGTAGCTGCATCCGGCGCCCTCAGGGGAACCTGGATGCCATCCCATTGTCCCAACCGTTGGGCCGCGGCTTTCACCGCCGCGACGGTGGGAGGCGGGGTGCGCTCGGCGCGGGCGACTACAATCGCCGCCAGTCCCTCCCGTTTGCCGGCCGGCAGGCTAGCAACCGGCCGGGCAACCCCCATGCCCAGTGCCCCATCCACAATCAACCGGATGAGGGCCTCGGGCATCTCCACCACTGCCAGGTGGTTCTGCACATAGTGCACCGATTTACCGACGTTGTTGGCGATCTCCTGAACCGACGCGCCGGCCTCGGCGGCCGCGTGGAAGGAACGCGCCTGGCCCAGCATATCCGGCTCCTCCTGGCTGAAATTGCTAGCCTGGAGAGCCAGCACCTGGGTCCTCTGGTCGCCTTCCAACAGAACAACGGTAATCTCCCGTTCGCCATGCCTGGCCGCCAGAGGGCCGTAGGCGGCGATGAGACCGCCGTCCTGGCCGGCCCAACCCGCCACGATCGACCTTGCTTTGTCCAGATCAGCGCTGGCTTCGGCGAGCCCCTCGGCCTGAGACGCCGAAGGCTCAGTCAAGCCACCGTCGCCATCTGCCCTGACCCTTTCGTGGGACAGCAGTCCCTCCAGTTCATAGGCAAGCAGGCGGGCCAACAAGCGCCGGTGGCCGCTGATGACTACCATCCCATCCTCTCCGGTACCCGGAACGGCTACGGTCTCGCGTTCCAGTGGGGGACGGGCGACGACAATGGGCTGGTGCGGATCCAGCCCCCGCGTGTGGACTTGCAGGGTCAGCGAGGCCATCCCCTCCGCATCGAGGGTCGTCCGCATCTGCGCTGGGTGCTCGTTCAGTTCCGAAAGATTTACTGTCATAGTTTGCATGTTCGTCTCCTCAAAGTTGTATCTAATCGCATTGGTGTGCCAACAGACCGGCCGGCAGATTAGCCGCCCGTTCCACGTTGGCAGGTGTAATCCTGATCACCCCGGTGGTGAACGTCCTGGAGTTGAAATAGACAGCAAAAAAGTCCAGGTTTCGGGTGATCAGGAGCCGATACAGCATCACGAAAGCGAGTGACGCCACCTGCGTGTTGACCGTCAGGGATTGCTCTCCCCGCGCCGCCAACACCGCGCACGAAGCTGCTTGGGTCTC
>DAOUVM010000111.1 GCA_030667645.1 Ardenticatenales bacterium
GGCCGTGCTGTGTGATGTGCAAGGATACACCTATGATGAGATTGCAGCGATCGTGGGCGTATCTCTGGGCACTGTCAAGTCGCGCCTGAGCCGGGCGCGGGCCAAGTTGCGTGATTGCCTGCGGGGCAAGGGGGAACTTTTACCCGCCCGCTATCGTCTTGATACCGAACGCACACCGGAGAACACTGGTGTTGCAGATCGGAATCGGAAAATGACAAAGTAGTCAAAGCTGATGTTCAGTTTATTACCGAATCGCAAAGAAAGAGCTCGGGAGCGCAAGCAAGAATTGCTCTCGGCCTACATAGATGGGCAACTATCGTCGCGGGTGGAGACCAGGTTGATTGACGAGCTTGAGCGAGACGCCGAGCTGCGCGCGGATCTGAATGAATTGCGCCAAACGGTGCAGATGGTTGGTGGACTGGCCCGTCTGCCGGTACCGCGCTCCTTTACACTTGACGCGGCGACTGTTGGCAGGACGAGACCGCGCGTCCACCTCTATCCCGTCCTCCGGGCGACCACCGCGGTGGCGACCTTGCTCTGCATCTTTCTGCTCGCGGGCGAGCTGTTCGTGGTGGGGGCTCCAAAGGCCGGGGCGCCGGCGCAATTCGCCGTTGCGCAGCGGCAGGCCGTTGAGAAGGAGGCTGTGGTCACAGTGGAGGTGGAAGAGTGGTTGTCGGTACAAGATGCGCCGGTTGCCGAGCTTGCACCGGAAGCGGCACCTGCGGAAGCGCCGGTTGCCGATGTCGAACCTCAAGCGGAACCTGCGGAGGCGTCAGTTTCCGAGTCTCCCCCTGAAACAGTACCTGAGATGGGACTCGCAGAGGCGCCAGTCGACGAGTCTCTACCTGGAACAGAACCTGATGCGGAACCTGTGGAGGCGCCAGTTGCCGATATCGAACAAGAGACGGAAATTGGAGTAGCACGAGTTACCGAGGCTGCAGCAGAGGAGCGAGTCGGGGAGGCTCAGGCAGAACTGGTCGTGGAAGAGAGCAAAGCGGCTGAGGATGCATGGATCGAGGAAGAGGTGTCAGCCGAGGCGGATGCGATGGCTTTTTCGACTTCCGCTGCGATGCCGGATGCTGTGACGACGGCGACGCCGCCGGCGCCAGGTGAGGAGGGGATGGCGGCCGGCGACGCGTACCCAGCGGCGCCCGAGCCGGCCCCTTTGCCGGCCGAACCGACCGGCGCTGGAGGCGAAGAAGATCTGGTTGACACGGTTGAGCCAGCAGAGATCGACGAGGGGGAACCGGTGCGGGCGCCTCTGGTAGAATCCAAAGCCTCCGACTGGTGGCCTGCCGCCAGGCTGTGGGCAGGCGCATTGGTGATGGGTTTGTTGGTCGCCACGATGTTAGCTCGTCGCTTTGGTTGGTGACGCCGGAGAGCGAGTGGCCCGACAATATCCCATCAACTTTTGCCCGGTGTGTGCGGAGCGGCTGGAGCGCCGGGAAAAGCACGGCGCGATGCGGCCCGTCTGCCCGAGTTGTAGTTTTGTCCATTTCTGCGACCCCAAGGTGGCTGCGATCACGCTGATTGAGCGGGAGGGTCAGGTTTTGCTCGCTCGCAGGGCGATGAACCCGGCCAAAGGGCGATGGACGCTGCCAGGGGGATTTGTAGAGTGTGAGGAAGATCCGCGCGACACGGCCGTCAGGGAGTGCCGCGAAGAGCTGGGTCTCAAGGTGGAGATCACCCGGCTGATGGACCTCTATTATGGCAAGGCGCACGACAGCGGGGCGGACATTGTGATCCTGTATGCCGGCCGATTGGTGGGGGGAGCGCCTGCGCCCGGCGATGATGTGGATGCAATCGCTTTCTTTGGCCCCAAGGAACTTCCGGAACTGGCCTTTGCAAGCACGCGCCAGATTCTGGGCCAGTGGCAGGTGCAAAGCAAGGCGGTTGGGACTGTTTCGGGCGAGATAGGCTATCGGGACAGAGGGGGAGAGCCAGAGAGCGACCCAACGGTATGAAGCTGTTGGATCGCGCGTTGATGCCGGCGCCGCCAATGAGAAACGGTGCGCTCCCGCCGTTTGATTTGAAGCGTTGTGCTTGGCCCGTCACTGGCGATGTGATATACTTGCCATCCTGTCCCCGTAGCTCAGCAGGACAGAGCAGGAACCTCCTAAGTTCAAGGTCGGCGGTTCGAATCCGCCCGGGGACTCTGGGCCGGCCGCGAGTCGCATCGGTGCGGCCGGCCGGTTCAAATCTCTCTCCCACAGGAGTGTCGACCCATGATCCGCTTGCTGGTACGCTGGGCGATCAACGCGATTGCCATCTGGGTAGCCATTCGAGTCATCCCTGGAATTGAGCACACGGGCTCAGGGGCATCCTTGATGTTCATCGCCCTGGTATTCGGCCTGGTCAACGCCCTCGTGCGGCCGTTCCTAACCCTGCTCACTTGCCCGCTGATTGTCCTGACGCTGGGTCTATTTGTCCTTGTGGTCAATGCCATGATGCTGGGGTTGACCGCGCGGCTGGCGCCATCGCTGACCATAGATGGCTTTTGGCCTGCGTTCTGGGGCGCGATTGTCATCAGCCTGGTGAGCGGAATCATCAGCATGGTCGTCAGAGACGAACGAGAAGAAGAAACGGTGCACGAGCGCGCGTGACGGGTGGGGTGCAGCACAGGGATCAAGTCTCTGTGTGCGCCGCCGTCGTGCCGGCATCTGTTTCTGGCCGCCGGACCGGATTCGGCTTGATCCTCTGTTGGCGGGGGGTTTCGAGCCAATCGCCGATGAAGGCATACTTGAAATCGTGGCCGCTCAAGCTGCGTCCCGCTCCCCACAGCCCATAAAGAACGGTCAGGCCGGCGATGGCGGCCGGGATGATCATCAAGGCCAGGCCGGCCCAGACTGCGGGCGGTGGGTCAGCCGTCGACCCGGAGATGGCGGTCGCAGTCAACATCAATAGCCACAGTACTCCCCAGCAACACCACGCCAACCAGCCAACGGCCGTGACCGTCACCTGGTAGACCAGCGCCTGGAGTGCATGACGAGCGACGTGGGCCGATTTGTGCCGCTGGGTCAGCCAGATGGCCAGCGCCACACCGATTCCGCCGATGCCATTGGTCAAGACCCCCAGCACGATGCTGCCGTGCGCCAGGCCGGCCAGCACCCGTTCGTTCTGTTTGATGTCAATGTTGCTCATGGTTCGCCTCAACTCGTTTATCCCGCGGTCGTGCCATTGCTGGCCGGGCGGCCACGCTGAACAGCGGTCTATGGGGGGGCGGGGCGTTACGCTCTTTCCACCGCCTGCCGAATTGCCCGCACCTCGGCCAGGATCGCTCCCAACTCGCGAGTTGGGGCAGTTTCCGGTTCGCCCTCCATCTCGGCGGCCGTGGGGGCCATGGCGCCCCGAAAGCGCCGCAACTCGGTTGCCACGATTTCGTACACCTCTTGCACGTTGGGAAGGCCCATCAGGCTCTCCTCAGCGCCGGTCGTGCCGCTCATCCCGGCCGTCTGGATGTTCAGCGTGCCGATGTCAAAGAACCAGCGATCCAGGAGGCCCCGCTTGATGGTGAGGTTGGTGACCGTGCGGTAGGGAACGTGCTTGACCGCTTGGGTAATGATACCCACCCTCACGACTACCTCATCGTCCTGAATCTCATAGCTCAGGCTGCGATAGTAGGGTCCGGTCAGAAGCATCGCCGGCACCCACCAGACGATGTCACAAATGGCAGTGACAGTGATGACAGTCCTGAGGTCACTGTCCGTGATTGATGGGTCAATGCTCATCAGCCAGGCAAGCAAAAGGCCGCTGGCGAGGACCATCAGTGCCACAATGACAAGGATGAGACGCGATTTACTCAGAAACCTGCGGCTGGGTTTGAAAATCTGTGTTTTCATTCTCTCGTTCTCCTCTTGACTCCAGATACGATTCCGTACGCTGATAGTATCATAAGGATCGAAAGAGTACGGGACGAAACTCTCCCAGCAAGCTGACAATCAGCCTGACTGCACCGTGTGGTCTGATATCGTGGCGCGCGGAGATCCCTGACCCGACCGGCGTGGACGCGGTCAACACGGATGTCCTGGACAGTATGCCGTTGGCCGGGCGTGGCTGGTGGCTACGGGCGGACGCGCATCGCCAGATTGCCGAACCGCAGTCGCAACCCGTTGGCGTGGCCCTACTTTCAATAATCCGGCCCCGCGTTCTTGAAGTTGATTGCATCGACGCCCTCCTGCAAATACGGCGAGAGCTTGAAATCACCCGCAAGCGTCAAACAACCGCCTAATGCCAGTTGTGCGATGCCGATATCGGTGAGCAATGCTCTCTACCGCCCCCGGTCTTGCCTCTCGCGGTGCGGTGTGGAGAGAGCGATTGGGTCGCTGGTGTTTCTCCACCACTCTCTACTGTGCCCTCTGCAAAACGGCCGCTCTCGGTAGGCTGCCCTATGGTTCGATCACGAACAGCATCCCGTCGCTGCGGCCATAGACCTCGGGAAAGTAGAACTCTCGCACTGTGGCGGGAATGACGTGGTATTCGCCGGGCAGGCTGGCCCGCATGATGTAGGTGTACTCGTAGGTCCCGGCCGGCAAATAGTCGGCAAAGAGCACTACTTTCTCATCGCGCACCTGGGTGTGGTTGAACCACCACCAACCCCAGTAGCCCCACTGATACTCGGGATCGATCCGCTCCCAGCCTTCCTCGGTGTCCAGAGAACTGCTGGTGAGTAGATTCTGATCCACGGCTTCAGCCCCGGCCGGAAGCGGGTCTTCCACCAACACATAGTAGAGATCGTGCGGGGCTACTATCGTCAGTTTGACCCGTACCGCTTCACCAACGGCGATTTCGGCCAGGCGGCTGCAGGTTTCCTCGTCCGGGTTGCAGGCGGCCGCCGTATACTCGCGAGCTATCATCACCCCCCGCCCGATCGGTTCCACCTCTTCCACCGGCAGAAAGGTCTCCAGGTGGGCTGTATAGTAGAGCCGGCCGGGTCCGTCGGAGCGGCCGATGGTGAGGTGATTGACCTGTTCCAGCAGCATATCGGCAACTGATATCTGCAGTTCAGTCGTTTCGCGGATGGTGGCGCGGCCGGCGCTCCCTTGCGCCATGGCACGGCCGTTAAAGGCAGCGTCGTAATTATAATCTGCCTCCAGTTCACCGGTAGCAGCCATCCAATCGGTGAGCGCGATCAGCGCCCAGGCGGTCTCTTGGGTAGTCTCCCAGTGACCGGCCGTGCGGGCTGTCATCAGCCAGCGGACGACACTGGGGGCCAGATCATTCTCAGGGTCAAAGCGGGCCAGCAGATCGAGGATGATGCTGGTGCTTCGGGTGTCGGTGTTCCAGCCACGCCAGTCGTTCTCGGTCTCTTCCCAGTGCGCGCCGGTGGCGCTGAGAATCGCCTCGCCGGAGATGTCTGCCAGCAGCGTGTCTAACCGTTCGCTTTCGGCTCCTTCCAGCAGCCCGTAGGCCAGTGCCAGGTAGGCCTTGCCGAAGTGACTCAGCTTGTCCTTTCGGTCCAGGAGCGTCTCCAACCGGCTGACCGTGGTTTCGCCGCGCTCTGCCAGGACGTACAGCACGAACGCCTGCAGGTTGGCTTGCCAACTGCTTTCGAGCTTGTGCGGATCCAGCACCTGGTCGCGGAGATAGTCCTCGGCGTCATCCAGTACCTGGCGGTCCACTCTAGAACCAGCTTCCACCGCCTTGTCCAACCCCAACAGTACCCAGGCGGATACCTGAGCGCTGCTCTCGCCTGTGTACCACCAACCCCAACCGCCGTCATAGTGCTGCTGATTGTACAGTCGCTGCAACCCTTGCCCGACCAGTTCCTCTAGCTCGCTCTCCAGTTCGGGGTCGGTGAGGTCAAGCTCCTCAAGCGCCCGGAATGTGAGCACGTTGGGCAGAAAGCGGGAGACGGCTTGCTCGGTGCACTCGTACTCAAAGTGCTCCAGGTAATCCAGCCCGTCCTGCATGGCGGCCGCCAGGGAGGGCGCCAGTTCTACCGTGAGCGTCCCTTGGGTAGTATCTATGTTCGGGGGCAGGAGGATGCCCTCGGTGCGTGAACCGGCGCCGGTCAGTTGTCCTGCAGTGCCGACGATATCAGGAGCGCTGTAATGGAATACGGGGATCGTCCCATCCGGGCCGGTGGCCAGGGTTGGCTTTGTCGCATCGGTTAGGCCGCCACCGGTGGCAGAAAAGATGAGGTCGACGTTCTCTACTTCCTGAACGGTGACGTCCCAGTTGACCTGAGCCCGGCCGCCAGCAGCAATGTCCACTGTCGTGGCGGCCGGCGTGCTGGCGTTCAGGGTAACCCCCTGCGCTGCAAGGGTCACGTTTACCTTCAGAGAGGCGTCCGTGTTGTTGTGCACAATCGCCCCGAGCTGCGCCTGGTCGTTGACGACGAAGAAGCGTGGAGTGATCGGCCGGACGAGCAAGGGCTTTGTGGCTACAATGTCGACGCTTGCCTGCCCCACCAGTGTGTCGACGGTGATCGCTTTGGCAGAAAGGCGCCAGGTAGTGAGATTGTCTGGGAGAGGGATCTCGACGCGCCCGCGCCCCTCGTCGTCCGTGGTCAGGAATGCTTCCCAGTAAGCCGTATCCGGGAATTCGGACCGGAGTTCCATGCCGATGCCAAATGCTGCCTCCCCGCCGCCACCCCCACCCCCCTTGGCTTTGTCGGCTATCTGTTCGTTCAACCGATTCACATTCAACACCAGCCCGATGCCGGTGTCTACTCCCAATCCCCGCTCGCTGTAAAATGCATCCAGGATCGGTTCAGCCTGGTCGGGAGCCAATGTCAACACGGAGAGATCAACGAGCGCCAGAGAGAGTTCGGCCGCCATCGGGTTGCCTCTATAGTCGCTGACGCGCACATCGTAGGCCACAGTCTCACCCGGGAGAAACACATCGGCACTTGGCGTCAACTCTATCGTGAGCGCCTGCTGCTCGTTGGAGATGTTCAACTGCACCGTCCCGATCTTGAAGCTGCTGAGCTTGTTCGTCTCGTCAATGCCTTTGACGATCACCACCGACACAAAGATGGTGGGGGCGTGGTCGGCCGTGATGGGGAGCCGGTAGATCTCGCTGTTGCTGTTGAGGGCAATGATCTCGTGGTGCAGAAAGTGGCCGCGCTCGATGGTGACCAACGCTTGCACCTCGCCCCGAAAGGGGCTAGGAATGAGGATTTCGGCCGTGTCGCCGGGGCGGTAGCTCCCTTTATCGGCAATCAGCTCAATCCGGTCGTTGTTCTCCATCTGCCAGGAGACATACTGGCTGCTGCTGACCCAGAGAAAGGCGCTGGCGCGGTTCTCACGGCCGGCATCGTCGCTGGTGATGGCGTGCAGCCGGTAGCTTCCGCCCGAGGGCGGGGCGAAGGTCAGACTGGAGCGGCCGTTCTCTCCCATGGAGATCGTCTCTGTGTAGACGGGAGTCTCTACCAGGGTCCATTCCCAACGGGTTCGGCCGTCCTGCTCCACCTGCACGTTGAACCACTCGCGCTGCAGCGCGATAAAGGTAGCCTCCGCCCC
This sequence comes from Ardenticatenales bacterium, assembly GCA_030667645.1. Lineage (GTDB taxonomy): Bacteria > Chloroflexota > Anaerolineae > Promineifilales > UBA4811 > GLR113. Next base: position 7,464 of record DAOUVM010000111.1, read on the forward strand.
GGGGAGAGGTTCCTGTTCCAGATCAACCACAATCAAGTTGACTGTTTGATCCTCGCCGGCCGTTCCCACAAAGCGGTCGGCATAGATTCCGACGTATTGGGCGGCCGGGTGGACCACTACTTGGTCCCGTCCGGTTACTCGCTGGTGGTTGGCATCCTCAACCGTCGCCTCTACGGTCAGGAGTTGGGCGCCCGCTTCA
>DAOUVM010000024.1 GCA_030667645.1 Ardenticatenales bacterium
CCCACCACCGGCGCCGCCTCCTTCGCCCTCGGGGGGCTTTGAATTGGGTGGTCACATCCGCTCGGGGAACTACCTGGGGCAGATGGCGTCCGCCAGGATGAATTGGGTCAAGCTGCAGGTCCGCTATCCTGCGGATGCGTCGGGTATGGTTAGCACGGCCCATGGCAATGGATTCAAGGTCCAGCTCAGTGCACTGGGTTCGCCGGGGATGGTCAACCAGCCGGGTTTTCATGGCGACTATAGCGCCTGGGTGGCGGGGATGGCTGCTGCGGGCGCGGACGCAATCGAAGTGTGGAACGAGCCCAACATCGACCACGAGTGGCCGCTCGGCCAGATAAACCCGGCGTCCTACACGCAGTTGCTGTGTGCGGCATACAGCGCGATCAAGAATGCCAACGCCGGCACGGCGGTGATCAGCGCGGCGCCCGCGCCAACCGGCTATTTTGGGGGTTGCAGTGCCAACGGCTGCGACGATCTGCCGTGGCTCCAAGGTTTGGTCAATGCCGGCGCTGCCAACTGCATGGATTACATCGGTGCTCACCACAATGCCGGTGCGACTTCCCCGTCGGCCACCAGCGGTCACCCGGCCGATGGAGGCGGTGGTCATCACTCGTGGTACTTTATGCCGCAGACCCAGTTGTATTACAGTGTCTTTGGTGGTTCACGCAAGCTCTTTTACACAGAGATGGGCTATGCCTCGCAGGAGGGCGTACCCACGTTCTCTGACTGGTTCGCCTGGGCGCGGGGCATTACCAACGCTCAACAGGCGGCTTGGCTGGCCGAGGCGGTCAGTCTCAGCCGCTCCAGCGGGATGGTGCGCTCTATCGTCATCTGGAATCTTGACTTTTCCAGATACGGCGATGACCCTCAGGATGGTTATGCCATCATCCGGCCGGATGGGAGCTGCCCCGCGTGCAGCACCCTGGCCGCAGCGATGGGCGGTTAGGGAACAGCGAACGTACGCCGGGCACCCGGGCGCTCTGCCTGCATAGTGTCCGGGCAATCGATGGAGACCACTTATGTCGAGCTCTGAAAAAGGGGCCGCGAACCGGCGGCTCCGGAACCTGGCCATTGCTTGGATCATCGGTTCATTGATTGTCGCTGGCATTGTCGGTGCGATCATCATTGTCACCGGTGATGACCAGCCAACCCAAAAGGCCTTGGCTACAGCCGCTCCCGCGTCCCCGCTGACCGGACCGGGATCCGTAACTGCCGCTCCGACGATGGCCGCGCCACAGGTCGTAACCCTTACCCCTGCGGGTGGAGCTTCCGGCGATGAACAGCCGGCCGTCGCTCCGGTCCCGGTCGTCGTCCCTCTTGATGCTTTTGGTTACGGGATTCAGGTTCATGGCTCGGTGGGTGACCCGGAATCGACTGTGGGCCTGGTGGAGCGGCTCGGATTGGGGTGGCTCAAGCAGCAGGTTCGCTGGGGTGAACTGGAAAAGTCGCCCGGTGATCTGAACTGGGGGCTGCTGGACGGGATCATGATGGCGGCCGAAACGCGGCGCATCCGCGTCATGCTCAGTGTCGTCACGGCCCCGGCATGGTCGCGACCGGCGTTGGGCAACACTCACGGACCGCCAGACGATCTGAGCCAGCTTGCCGCTTTTCTGGGCAAGCTTATCGATCAGTACCCCGGCCAGATCAGCGCAATCGAAGTGTGGAATGAACAGAACCTGGATCGGGAGTGGCAAACACCAGACGGGTTGAGCGCGGAGCGGTACACCGAGATGCTCCGAGTGGCCCATGAAACGATCAAGGGCAAAGACCCGAGCATCGTGGTCATCAGCGGTGCACTGGCGCCGACCGGCGGCTGGGTGGAACCGGACGGCCGGGAAACGGCCATTGATGACTTTGTCTTTTTTCAGCAGTTGCTGGATGCCGGGATGCTGGGCTATGCTGACTGCGTCGGTGCACACCACAATGGGTACAATATCGGTCCCGATGTGTTGGCAGAAGATGCGCCCAATGACCCTCAGGCTGCCACGGCCGGATTTCGTGGACCATTCGCAAATGTCCACCACAGTTGGAGCTTCAAGAGCACCCTGATGGGCTACTCTCAGATGATTGCTGGGGAAAAGCAGCTCTGCGTTACGGAATTCGGTTGGGCCTCTACCGAGGGAAGGGGCGGCACCCCGCCAGGTTTTGACTTTGCAGATGACAATAGCCAGCAAGAACAGGCGGATTGGATTGTACAGGCCTATCAACTGCAGAGAGATTGGGGGATTACCTGGCTCACCTTCTTGTGGAATCTGGACTATGGACCCAAGGGGCTCGGACCTGAGGACGATAATGTCCCCTACAGTATCCTGAATCTGGACGGCAGCCCCAGGCCGGCGTTTGAGGCAGTTGAGACGATGCCCAAGCCCTGACAAAGCGGTCTGGGTCCGCATTGCCAATTCATAGTTCCATGACCGCTCCACCGAATCTTCTGGGCCCGTGCAGGGCGTCTGCGAAAGCTGGCGCCATCGCCTTGCTGGTGGGGATGCTGATGCTCTCTGCCTGTCAGGTGGCGATTCCCCCCAGTCTGTCTCCCACCCCTGACCCCACGGATCCTGGAGGGGAGGACCCGAGCCCGCTCCATCTCCCAACTCCATCGTTCGCCGTTCAGGCGTTTCTCTGGTGGCAGCCGGCTCAAGTCAGCCGGCGAGACATTGAACTGGTGAAAGAGATGGGGTTTGGTTGGATCAAGCAGAGCTTTGCCTGGCGTGACATCGAAGGCATAGAGAAAGGGGCCTATGATTGGTACTTTGCCGATCTGGTCGTGGAAGAGGTGGAAAAGGCCGGCCTTCAACTGCTGGTGCGGATAGATCGTCAACCTTTCTGGTCGCAGGGTCCGGGAGCAGAACTCTATCTCAATGGTCCGCCCAAGGATATCACTGATTTCCGCGACTTTTGTTATGTTCTTGCTGAACGCTATCGAGGTCGAATTCCTGCCTACCAGGTGTGGAATGAGCCCAACCTCAGCAGGGAATGGGGAGAGCGGGAGCCCAACGCGGCCGAGTACGTGGCGCTGCTCGCGGCCTGCCACTCTGGTATCAAGGCGGCTGATCCGGATGCGGTAGTCATTTCCGCGGGACTGGCGCCGACCGGAATTGACCTGCCCCATGCCATTCCTGACGACCGGTTCCTCCAGGAAATGTACGCGGCCGGAGCAGCTCCTTATTTTGACATTCTGGGGCTCAATGCTCCTGGCTACAAGGCGCCACCCGAAATCGATCCTGATGATGCGGCCGATCCCGAGCAGGGCTGGGGTGGACATCGCACCTTTGCCTTTCGCCACGTGGAGGATATGCGCACCATCATGACCGCCAATGGGGACGCGGACAAGCAGGTCGCTGTCCTGGAGATGGGCTGGACAACGGATCCCCGGCCTGACTCCCCATACCACTGGCACTCGGTCACCGAGGGGCAGCAGGCTGATTATCTGGTGCGGGCCTACCAGTATGCGCGCGACAATTGGCCCTGGGTAGGGCTCTTGACCGCGGTGTACATTGCCAAGTTCGACTGGACAACAGAGAGCGAAGAGTATTGGTGGGCCATCACCTATCCTGGCTTTCCTGAAACCCGCGTCCGCCCCGCCTACGATGCCCTCAAAGCGATGCCCAAGTAGGAAAGTTTCTCCAGGACAACTCTGAAAGCGACTCTGCGCCGAAGGACTGGTACTCTCGGCGAGATCGCACCAGGCCTGGGTGATGCGGCCGCTCATCTTCCCCTACTTTGCCGCTCTCTCTTTCCACCTTTCCTGCCCCTACCATGACCAAATACCTATTTTGCCCACCTTAAATTTTCCAACATCCTCTAGTCAAAGGGGGAGGAATGGGGTATACTGTGGCAAGTTGTGGTAACAGGTGGGAGAGAGTGGGATAGAAGGGATCGAGTCTGGCGGGTGGGCAGGCTCAGGTGGGAGAAATAGAACGGGTGTTCTTGGGCGAGTATCAGCACGCGATTGATGACAAGGGCCGGCTGACGATCCCGGCCAGATTTCGAAAACCCCTATATGAGGGGTTGGTCATCACCCGCGGCTTGGATCGCAACTTGGTCATCTACCCGCTGGATGAATGGGAAAAGCTGGTTGAGCGGATCGATCGATTGCCATATGGCGATCCAAAGGCGCGCAACTTGCGCCGGTTGGTCTTTGCCGGCGCCGGCAACGCCGATCCAGACAAGCAGGGGCGGGTGAACATCCCAAGCTATTTGCTAGAGTACGGCGAAATCACCAAAGAGGTCATAGTCGCGGGGGTGAACGCCTATATCGAGCTCTGGTCGCCGGGTCGATGGCAATCGGTTCGCAGGGGACTAGAGAGTGAAGAAAACTCTAGTCACTGGGCCAGGCTGGACCTCTAGCAACCCCTACCAGGTCTGTCGATTTGCCTACTGACTTTGGCCATCAGTCTGTACTTTACCAATCGGTTCTTGAGCATCTGTTGGTCAAGCCGGGTGCGCACTACCTGGATGGGACCGTCGGTGCCGGCGGACACTCTTTTGCCATAATGCATTTTTCATCTCCTGGTGGCCGTCTGCTGGGGATGGATCGTGACCCGACCGCGCTGGCCCTGGCCCGCCGACGGTTGGCTCCCTTTGGCGAGCGGGTGCAATTGGCGCATTCATCCTTTGTGTCCATGCGCGAGCACGCGGTGCGGCTGGGGTTCGTGGATCTGGATGGCATTCTCCTTGACCTGGGACTCTCCTCGCTTCAGTTGGATGACCCGGCGCGTGGCTTTTCCTTTCGGCGCGATGGTCCGCTAGACATGCGATTTGACCCCGCCGATGAACTGACGGCAGGCATGCTGGTAAACGATCTGCCGGCCGAGGAGTTGGCGGATATCATTTTCCGACACGGCGAAGAGCGGGATAGTAGGCGTATTTCCAGAGCAATCGTCGGTGCCCGCCCGTTGCGAACGACCGGCGAATTGGCGATGGTCGTCGCCGGAGCGGTGCGCCGCCGCGGGCGGCGGCGAGGGATTCACCCCGCCACGCGCACCTTTCAGGCATTGCGCATAGCGGTCAATAGGGAGCTGGAGGCGCTGTCGACTGCGCTTCCGCAGGCGGTTGAGCTTCTCAGGCCGGGCGGCCGCCTGGTCATTATCGCTTTTCATTCGCTGGAGGACCGCATCGTCAAGCGGTTCGTCAGGCGGGAGGGACAAGACTGTGTCTGCCCACCTGAACTGGCTGCATGTGCCTGTGAACATCAAGCTACTCTTATGAACCTGACGCGGAAACCCATCCGCCCGTCGACGGCCGAGGTCGAGAGCAACCCTCGCTGTCGGAGCGCACGCATGCGGGTGGCAGAACGGATTTGAACTGCACGCAAGCAGCCGGTCACGGGCGCCAACGGATACGGCGGCGATCAGGGCATACGAGGGCAGAATACAGACATCGCGCTGGCACGATAATTGCACGCATTTGGGTGACCTATTGTGTCGATCTGTGTGCCCTTTCATGGATGCCATCACCAGAGCACTTGTCAGCGGTTGCCGGTGTAATTGGAAGCGGTTTCATCATGACAAACAGTGAGAGTTGGCTATCACACGGTTTCAGGCGAGCTTCGGGCCTGCTCGAAAAGCAGGCGGCGCTGGGCTGGGCGGTGATTGTAGCGTTGCTTGCTCTGTTGGGTGTCGTCTATCTCGCGCGAGGAAGCCAGATGGTCATGACTGGCTATCGCACAAGAGAGCTGACTGGCGAATTGAGAGCGCTGCAAGAGGAAAACATCGTCCTTGAAGCGCAGATAACAGGCGTGCGGTCTATGGACGAGCTGCAGGACAAGGCCAGGGCTATGGGCTTTGCATTGGCCGGCCCAGGCGACATCGAATACCTGATCGTCGATGACTACCCTGCCGCGTCTGGTCCGGTAAAAACGGCGCCTGGACCCCCCATTCCTGAGACAGCTACCTGGCTTGCTAGCTGGTGGGCCGGGCTGATGCGTGGCTTTGGCGGCTGGACTCACAGCATGGCAGGTGAAGGGTTCTGACATGACACCATCCAGCCATCGCCGGTTGCTGATTATGCTTTCCGCCCAGTTGTTGGTCGCGGTCATTATCGTCGCCCGGTTGGTCACTCTTCAGGTCGTGCAGGCGCAGGAGAACCGGGAAAAGCATGCCCAGTTATACGGCGGTGAAGAGCGGTTAGAGCCAATTCGTGGACCGATATTGGATCGGAATGGCGCTGTGTTGGCCATCAGCGGGTACGACTATCGGATAACTGCGGCGCCCAATCAGATCCGCGATGCGCGTGCCTCGGCAAGCATGTTGGCCTCCGTGCTGATCACAAAAACCTACGACATCCTGAGTCTTTTGGAACCGTGGGTTCCCGATGGGGAGGACCCAATACTGTACTCGATTGTTGCTCCTCGAGTGTCAGTCCAGACGGCGGAGGCGGTGAGAGAACTCGGGTTGCCGGGAATCTCGCTTGAACCGGTCCCGAGCCGGCGCTATCCACAGGGAAGGCTGTTTGGCCATGTGTTGGGCTGGGTGGATATGGAGATGAATGGCAACTCTGGCCTGGAAGGCAACTACAATCGGGAATTGCAGGGGGATGCGGTCATCGTGCGACAGTTTCCGTTTCTGTTTGGCCAGTGGGAGGTTGCCCGCCCGCGCAACGGCGCAACATTGACGCTCACCGTGGATCGGACCGTGCAGCAGGTGACGGAGCGGGTGTTGACTGACGCGCTCAGACGGTATCAAGCCAGGTCCGGAGCAATCATAGTGATGGATCCCCGGACGTTCGGGATTCTGGCGATGGCGAGCCTGCCTTCCTTTGATCCAAGCGAGTTCTTCCGAGTGGATCCGCGGCTGCTGGTCAACCCCTGTGTGAGTGGCTGGTTTGAGCCGGGTTCGATCCACAAAGTGCTGACCATGGCGGCGGCTATCGATTCCGGAACCGTTACCCCGGAGACTACCTATGAGGATCGGGGAGTGCTGGAGGTTGGCGGGTTTCCCCTTTACAATTGGGATCGAGGAGCGTACGGAACCACCGACATGGTGACCCTATTGGCCAAATCGCTCAATGTGGGAGCGGCGACAATCGCCCATTGGATGGGACAAGAGACCTTTTACAGTTACATGGCGGCATTTGGCCTGGGGGAATACACCGGCATTGATCTGGACGCCGAGGTAGTCGGCCGGGTGAAACAACCAGGTGACGGGCTCTGGACCGAAGCGGACCTGGGAACCAATTCCTTTGGTCAGGGGCTTGCGGTCACACCCTTGCAAGAGCTGGTTGCCATTTCGGCAATAGCCAACGGTGGTGTGATGCTGCAGCCCCACCTGGTGGCCGAGATTCGGGATGGGGATCAGGTCCGCCAATTCGAATCGACCGTCCTGGGCCGGCCAATCAGCGAACGCACGGCGGACACAGTTGTCAATATGATGACGCAGGCCGTTGCGCGCGAGGTGGCCGAGGCTGCGGTCCCGGGATATACCATTGCGGGAAAAACCGGCACTGCTCAGATTGCTGAAGGTGGGGTTTATCATCCATCTGATGTGATCGGAACCTTTGTGGGGTTCTTGCCGCCCGAGGATCCGCAGGTCATAGTCCTGGTCAAGATCGACCGGCCGCAGATCGCAATGCACGAACGGTGGGGCTCAATGACAGCCGCGCCTGTTTTCTCTGAGCTGATGCAGCACCTGGTAGTACTGCTGGATATCCCTCCGGACGGCGAGCGAGCGATGGATCGAGTGGCGGCTTTGGGGCAATAGGGGTCGTGAGGATCGGATGCTAAACCTGGGACACGTCTTGGAGGGAGTGTGCGGTTATCGGATGGTAGCCAGCGCCCAAGTCATCACCGATGTAGTGATTGATTCCCGCCGCACCATCCCGGGCTCGCTGTTCGTTGCTTTCTCTGGCGAAAAAGTCGATGGGCATGACTATGTTCAGGACGCCTTTCGGCAGGGGGCTGTAGCTGCTCTGGTGGAGCAATCCAGGCCAGGAGACTATCGAGTAGTGGATGCGCGCCAGTCTATCGGCCCTGAGCTGGCTAGAGAGCTGGCGCTGGATGATGGTCCGGCCGCCAAACCAATCTGCATAGTTGTTGATGATTGTCTTTCTGCTCTCCAGCGGTTCGCCGCGTACTGGCGCGCCCGGCACGCGCCCCGCGTGGTAGGCATCACCGGCAGTGTAGGAAAGACAACCACCAAGGAGCTTGTGCACGCGGTTCTGAGTAGTCGCTATCGCACCTTGAAGAGCGCGGGCAATCTGAACAATGAGATCGGCTTGCCCCTGACCTTGCTGCACCTCACGGACGCGCACGAACGAGTGGTGCTGGAAATGGGTATGTATGCGGGCGGTGAGATTTCGACGCTGGCAGAGATCGCCAGACCGCACATCGGGGTCATCACGAACGTCGGACCGGTCCATCTGGAGCGACTGGGCTCTGTCCAGGCGATTGCAGACGCGAAAGCAGAGTTGGTAGAGGCCCTGCCGCCGGCCCCGCAGGGAGTCGCCATTCTGAACCACGATGATCCGCTTGTGCGCGAGATGGCCAAACGCACCCGAGCACGTGTGTTTAGCTACGGCCTGAGTTCGCAAGCTGAACTGTGGGCGGACAATATCGAAGGCGCCGGGCTGGATGGGATCCGCTTCAACCTTCATTATCAGGGTGACACGGTTCGCATCCGGGTGCCCTTGTTGGGTCGGCATTCCGTGCATACAGCACTGCGGGCCTCCGCCACCGGCCTGGCGGAGGGGATGGATTGGGGTGAAATCGTTAGCGGTCTGCAAAGCGATTCTCCGCAGTTGCGCCTGGTTGCGGTGACTGGACCCAACAACTCGCTCCTGCTGGATGATACGTACAATGCAAGTCCGGCCTCTACCTTTGCGGCGCTGAACCTGCTGGCCGATCTGGTTCCTGATGAGCCATCCTCGGCCGGCGGTGGCCGGCGGGTGGCCGTCTTGGGAGACATGCTGGAACTGGGTGCTCATGAGCAGTCCGGTCACCGGCTGGTTGGGAGGCGGGTGCTGGATGTGGTTGACCTCCTGGTGACGGTCGGTGGCCTGGGCCAGATCATTGCCGAGGAAGCGCTTGCCACCGGCATGTCACCAGAAGCGGTTGTTGTCCTGCCAGGTGTCAAAGATGCGATTGAGACGTTGCCGACCCTTATTCAAGAGCGCGACATGATTCTTGTCAAAGGCTCCCGGGGCGCGGGGTTGGACAAACTGGTCGATTCTCTGTCGCACAGTGGAACCGGTGCGGGCGGCCCTTGGGTCAACAGGGAGGTGGCCTGATGGCTTTGGCGCTGACTCTCTGCGGGGTTGCCTTTTTGCTGGCGATAATCTGGGGGGGAGTGTTTGTCCGCATCCTGAGCCATCAGCGCATCGGAAAGCAGATACGCGTAGAGGGACCGCAAACCCACTTTACCAAGCTGGGGACACCGACCATGGGTGGGCTGCTGATCCTGGCGACCGTGCTCGCGGTGACTATCGTCGCGCACGTAGTCTTGATTCTCAAGCAGCAGGAGATTGCAGAGGCGATTGTCATTCCGCTGGTCATCATGGCTGCCTTTGGAGTGCTGGGTGCGGTGGATGACTGGACCGGGATCCGCGGCCGGCGCAGTGGGGAAGGGTTGTTCGCGCGCACAAAGCTCCTCTGGCAAATCATCATTGCGACCGGCGCAGCCGCCCTTTTGCATTGGCGACTTGGCCTGCGCGGCGTGGCTGTTCCCACCGTTATGGTCCAATTGAACATAGGTCTTCTCTATCTGCCGGCGGCGGTCTTTGTCATCGTTGGCGCTTCGAACGCGGTGAATATCATTGATGGATTGGACAGCTTGGCCGGCATGGTGTCAGCCACCGCCTTTGTGGCCTATGGGGTAATAGCGGCGTTGCAGAACCAAGAGTACCTGGCGCGGTTCTGCTTTATTGTGGCTGGGGCGTGCGTAGCCTTTCTGTGGTACAACGCTCATCCGGCGCAGGTCTTTATGGGGGATACCGGGTCGCTGGCCCTGGGCGCGACCCTGGGTGTAGTGGCTCTGCTGTCTGGACAATGGCTCTTGTTGCCTCTCATTGCGATAGTTCCGGTAGCCGGAGTGGTTTCCGTGATTCTGCAGGTGTCCTATTTCAAGCTCAGCGGCGGCAAGAGGATATTCAAGATGGCTCCCATTCAGCATCACTTTGAGCTGCTGGGCTGGTCCGAGACCCAGGTGGTGCAGCGTTTCTGGATTGTGGGGCTGCTGGCGGCAATGACTGGCGTTGCCCTGGCAATGGTCTAGCGGATGGACAACGGGCGACGAGTGAACGGGAGTTATGTTGGCAGGCGCGTTGTGATACTGGGTCTGGCCCGGCAGGGCGTTGCCTTGGCTCGCCACCTGGTGCAGCACGGGGCTGATGTGGTGGTGAGCGACCTCCGCCAGGCAGGTGAACTGGGCGATGCTCTCGATCAACTGGCGGATTTGTCGCTAGAGATCGTTTTGGGTGGACATCCCTCAAGCCTGGTTGAGGAGGCCGATCTGTTCTGTCTGAGCGGTGGCGTTCCGGCTGATGCTCCCATTGTGCAGCAGGCGATGGCACGTGGCATCCCGCTGAGCAACGATTCGCAGACCTTCATGAAAGATTGTCCGGCCACAGTGATCGGCATTACGGGCTCGGCGGGCAAGACGACGACTACTGCCATGCTGGGCGAAATGTGCCGCCATGGGCATTCCACAGATGAGCGGCGGGTCTGGGTCGGAGGCAATATTGGTCGCTCGATGCTCCCTGACTTGGATAAAATCGGCCCCGGTGACCTGGTAGTGATGGAGCTTTCCAGCTTTCAGTTGGAGATCATGACAAGTAGTGTGTCTGTGGCTGCCGTTCTCAATCTGACTTCGAATCACTTGGATCGGCACCGGACAATGAAGGCCTACTCGGCCGCCAAAGCGCGGCTGCTCCAACACCAGCCGGTCGACGGCATTGCACTGCTGGGACAGGATGACCCGGGCTCTAGTGGGTTCCAGCGTCATGTTCGCGGCCGGTTGCGAATGTTCAGCCTGGAAGACAGTGTCGCAGACGGCGCGTTCTTGCGAGACAACGTGATCACGTTGCGCGGACCAGAGGGCGAACAGCCGGTCTGCCGCACGGATGAACTGCGGCTGCTCGGCCGGCACAATGCACTGAATGCTCTAGCTGCCGCGGCGTTGGCCGATTCGGTCGGTGTCCCGGCAACCGCCATCGCGGAGGTAGCTCGCACCTTTGCCGGCGTGGAGCACAGGCTAGAGTTGGTACGGGAGTTGGGTGGTGTGAGCTGGTTCGATGACTCGAGTGCCACTGCACCGGAGCGATTGATGGCGGCGATACGCTCTCTTGACCAACCGATTGTGCTGCTGGCCGGAGGCCGGGACAAGGATCTGCCCTGGTCCGAGGCGGCTACTCTCATCGGAGAGCGGGTGCGTGATCTGGTGCTCTTTGGCCAAGCTGCTGACCTGATTCGCGTCCAATTGGAAGAGGTCGTTGACCTTCAAGCTGGCGAACCAAAGCGGGATCACCGTCGAGGGCGGCGAGCGCAATCTCTGGAACGGGTCATCCAGGTCGGCGGGTTGGCTCAGGCTGTCCAAGAGGCAGCCCGACTGGTCAGACCCGGCGATGCTGTTCTCCTGTCGCCCGGAGGAACCAGCTTTGATTCCTACCAGGACTTTTGCGAGCGAGGAGATCATTTCCAGGCTATGGTTAGGGAGCTATAGAGAAGGTGCGATGTGCGTTACGCAGCGCTAGATGGCGTCAGATATGTGAAGCAGCACTCTCCCAAGATGGCCTGCACCACAAAGATGGCGAGTGGTAGGAGTTGGTGATGGCGAGCATCAACAGGTCTCGAGCCGCCAGAAGATGGTCTGACTACTTTTCTCGGCCTCATGGGCAGATGGATTTCGGCATAGTCATCGCCGTTCTGACCTTGGTGGTGGGCGGCTTGATGATGGTCTATAGCGCATCTCTGTATGTCAGCCTCCAGTATCAGGAGATGCCGAGCTACTATTTTTGGCGGCAGGCAGTTGCAGCTCTCCTCGGCGTCGTGGGTGCTCTGGTCATACAGACCTTTGACTACCGCCTTATCCGACGGTTGTCTACCTTTGTCATGCTGGGGACTCTTGCTCTGTTGTTCGCAGTGCTTGTTGCGGGAGACGAGTTCCTGGGCGCCCAGCGTGGCTTGTACCAGGGATCATTCCAGCCCAGCGAATTGGCCAAACTGATCACCATTGTCTATGTGGCGGATTGGCTTTCGTCCAAGGGGGACCGCATCAGAGACCTTGGGATGGGGCTGCTCCCGTTTGTGTCTGTGGTGGGGATCGTGGGCAGCCTGATTGCGGTCCAGCCGGACCTGAGCACTGCCGTCCTGATTGTTCTGGTCGGCTTTACCATGTTCTTCGTTGCCGGCGCCCGATGGACGCACTTTGTCGCCATATTGCTGGTTGGGGTGCTAGCTTTTGTCGCCTTTGTGAACCTATTCGAACACGCCGCAACCCGCTGGGATGAGTACCTGATCATGCTGCGGGAGCCCAGCCAGGCCCAGTGGCACAACAGGCAGGTCTTTTACGCCTTGGCTCGTGGCGGCCTGTTTGGTCAAGGGCTGGGGAATGGGTTCCAAAAGGCAGGCCCGATGCCTGTACCCCATACTGATAGTATCCTGGCGGTGATTGGTGAAGAGCTGGGGCTGGTGGGCTGCTTGTCGGTGCTGGCTTTGCTGGTCTATGTGGGCTACCGGGGGTTCCGGATCGTGATGACGACCGTTGACCGGTATGGTCAAATGTTGGCCCTGGGGATTACTTCCTGGTTGGTGTACCAGGGGTTGATTAATGCCGCCGTAATCACTGGCCTTGTTCCGTTTACCGGTTTGCCTTTTCCCTTTGTGAGTTATGGCGGCTCATCGATGTTCGTTTCTCTGCTGGGTGTTGGTATTCTGGTGAGCATCTCCCAGCAGAACAAGAGGCTGGAGGCCGGGCTATCCCGCTCGGCAAGCCACAAGAGGTCAAATGCGGTTGCTGGTTTCGGCCGGCGGGACAGGAGGACATATCCTTCCCGCGTTGGCCGTCGTCGCTGAGAATCGGGCATCATCCACCCCGGCCGATGCAGTCCTGTGGATAGGCACGGCTGGTGAGATGGAGGAGGCTCTGGTTCCGCGCGCCGGCCTGCCGCTGGAGACAGTATCTGGCGGCGGGTTGCACGGCGTAGGCCTGCGGCATGCCCTACGCAATGGAGCGTCGCTGGCTCGAGGCTGGCTGCAGGCGCGCCGTCATGTGAGACGGTTTCGCCCTGATGTGGTGCTGCTCACCGGCGGTTATGTCAATGGGCCGGTCGCGTTGGCTGCCGGCGAACGCCGGGTGCCAATGGTCATCTTTCTGCCGGATATTGAGCCTGGCTTGGCCATCAAGTTGCTCGGGCGACTGGCGAGCCGCATTGCCTGCACAGCGGAAGCGTCAAAGGCCTACCTTCCCAGCGGCAAAGCGGTTGTAACTGGCTATCCAGTCCGGCCAGATTTGGTGCCGGAAGCGAGTCCGGCAGAGGCGCGGGCAGCCCTGAAACTTGACC
>DAOUVM010000004.1 GCA_030667645.1 Ardenticatenales bacterium
CATACCTGCGGGAGATTCCAGCGCTCTGGGTCGCCCTGATCGACATAGCCAGACAGGTTCCGCCGCCGGTAATGGGTGCCAGGATATCGATCGATTAGCGCGCCTCCTGCAACCCAGGTCGCCGCGCGCTCACCGCTTGAGGGATAACAAACCATACACTCCACTGAGGCAGACATGGGTGGAGGGCACACAGCAGGCAGGACGCGCTGACCGCAAGTGAGAAGCTGCACCGTGCTGCAGACTGGACAGAACTTCATCAAAGGAGTCGTTCAATGAGCAACCGGGGTGGCTATGAAGCAGCGGTGAAAGAGATCCAGGCCCGCAACCAGCCTCTCTTGGAAGGCTTTCGAGCCTGGCTGGAAACATCAGACGCCTCTGAAGACGTGATCGAAAAGCACATGGATGCCATCCTCTTCTTTGCCGAGTACCTGGTCTACTATGAACCGCTCAAGCGTCTGGACATGACAATCGGCCCCGACTTTGGGATGTTCTTCTCCGATTGGTTCCCGCGCCAGGCAGCCTGGTCTTCTAGCACCGGCGAGGGCGAATACCTGGCCGCTTTCAAGAGCTTTTTTGGATGGATGGGCGAGACCGGCGGCATCTCTCCTGAGGTTGCCACTGGCATACTCGGGGCTCTGGTCGACCGTGATGGGCCGATTCCAAACCAGGACGACTATTGGATTGCTTGACGATCTGGGAAACGACCGTCGTGCCAGGTGGCGACGCTCTGGCCGGCCCTTCCGATTCTCGCTGGTGGAATTCGCATCCACTGATGGTCGGCTTGCCAGGCGAATCCGACGTGACCCGTTCGTCCCGATTCTTCCAGGACTGGCCCGTTCGTGGATGATCAACGCCGTGATCACTGTTGGCTTTGCCGGCCAAAAGCATGGCCGGCGCTTCTGGTAAGGCCGCGCCGGCGCCATACAGGCGAGACACCAAATGATGGCAGCCACAGGCAAAGGTCTTGCTCCAAAACGACCTGGCGGCTTTGTGACCCCTCTGCCGGTGAATCACCATTGAAGACGGGAAGTTATTCCCTATCAAGTGCAAAGGACGATCAATGAAAGGACGCGAGGATGCCTGGCAAGTCGTAACCGAGTTCACCAAGAACCCGAACCTGATCAAGCACATGCTCGCTGTCGAGGCGGCAATGCGAGCCTACGCGCGCGAGTTGGGTCAGGACGAGGAGCGGTGGGCGACGGTGGGTTTGCTCCATGACTTTGATTGGGAAATTCACCCGACGCTGGATGAGCATCCAATAAAGGGAGCGGAGAAACTGCGAGAACGGGGCTGGGAAGAGGAAATCATCCGTACGGTGCTATCCCACTACCCGGCCGGAACCGGGGTGCAGCCGGCCGAACTCGTGGACTTTGGCCTCGCGGCCTGCGATGATATCACCGGCTTGATCACAGCCACCGCCCTGGTCCGGCCGAGCAAAGACATCCGCGATGTCCGCCTGAAATCAGTCAGAAAGAAGTGGAAAGATCACTCTTTTGCGGCCGGGGTGAACCGGCAAGAGGTGGCCAGTGCGACCGAGCGATTCCTAACCGCGGCCGGCCCAGCCCTGGCCAATTGGGACCTGTGGCGGCACATTGACTTTGTGCTGCAGGCAATGCAGGACATTGCGGCCGCCCTGGAGCTGGACGGCAGTCGGACCTAGTCAGCATTCTGCGGGAAAACCCAGACAACATCGCGGTGGCCATTGATCCCCCACCGCATATAGTCATCCGGCCGAACCGCC
Source organism: Ardenticatenales bacterium (assembly GCA_030667645.1). Taxonomy (GTDB): domain Bacteria; phylum Chloroflexota; class Anaerolineae; order Promineifilales; family UBA4811; genus GLR113. The sequence continues at coordinate 1,742 of DAOUVM010000004.1, forward strand.
ACATCCACTTCGTCGTCATCAATCGCTCCACCGCGATCCTGGCATATGCGCTGGCCGACACCGTCAATGAAGACCTGGGTGCCGTACGGGATTCCTGGACCGCAAGCGGCCGTCTCTCCATACACTACCGGTGTCATGTACGCGGTCAGGTGGCACGGCTCCTGACAGTTGGTGCCCCCGAGTTCAGGCGCGTATTCGGTTACTCGTGCGTCCTCAACAAAGCGGCAATTCCCGCCATTGGCGACGCAGAACAAAAGAACGATCAGTATCGATGTTTGCATTGTCACTCCGAAACAGGCTACATACCACTTGCCTGATTGACTGGGCGACAATTCTACAGAATATGCCGATTTTGTCCAATCTTTGCACCACAAGTCTCCTTTGGTATAATGCTGGCCAGAGTACGGGGCGCGCCTGGATTCCTGCGCCCCGTCTGCATATCTGATGACTAAAGAAGAGACAACCCTTCCGGAAAAAGTGGACGCGGAACCTCAACCGGTGAGCCCCCCGCCCAGAGCTGTCTGGGCCACCCGTTTCCGCCACTTTCTGCTGGGGGTTGCGGCGATCTGCATCGCCTCTATTGTGTATCTGGTCCTGAGTCAGAGTCTCTCCGCGCCGGTTGACCAGGTGACTGTATCCACTCTCACTCCCACAGCCACGCCCTCAAACTCGCCCACGCCTACTCTCACCGCTACGCCCCGACCTCCCACTCGGACGCCAACGCCGGGCCCAACACTCACTCCGCTGCCCCCTTTCGAGCATCGAGTGCAAGAGGGAGACACCTGGCTCGGGCTTGCCATCTGGTATGACGTGAGTCTAGAGAGTGTCTTGGCCCTCAACGGCCGGCTGGAAGATGACTATATCAAGACAGACGAAGAGATTCAGATCCCATGGCCCACCTACACTCCCACCCCTGCAGCAACCCAATTGCCGACACTGGAAGTGATTGAGGAATTTGGACCGGAACTCTGCCGTGAGCACACTATTGCGACCGGGGAGACACTCATCTCAATTGCCGTCAAGTACGACGTGAGCGTCCAGCTCATCCAATCCGTGAACAACATCACCGACCCCGACCTGGTATCGGAGGGGCAGAGACTATGTATCCCCCTCGTCACTCCCGGCCCGGCGCCATCTCCGACCTTTGGCCCTTCGCCCACCCCGGAGGAGAAACCACCCCACCCCGCGCCGAGCCTTCTTTACCCTCCGGCCGGGGTAGAGGTCCCGCCCGGCTCTAGGGAGGTGACTCTACAATGGACAGTCGTCGGTTTTCTGGACGCCGACGAGAGCTACATGGTGGAGATTCGAAACCTCAGCCGGCCGGATAGCCGGGCGCGACGCGGATTTGTCAGAACCACCACGTGGCTTGTACCCGAGATCGTCGGCCCGGCCGCCGGCGCCATAGAGACACTCGCTTGGCGCGTGGCCGTCGTCCGGGGACAGGGGGAACCGGACAGCGATGGATTCAGGTGGGAGCGTTCCGGTCTTCCGTCTGGCTGGCAGACCTTCCTCTGGATGGGGATGACGCCCGCCTCGACACCACTCCCAACCCCGTGACCCCCCGAAAAAGATCGGCTCGCCTATCCAGCCGTTTCTGGCTCAACCACCTCTGATTCTTCCACCTCGGCTTCTTCGTCGCTCTTCACACCCTCCTTGAAAGCGCGGATGCCTTGTCCTAGCTCGCTGCCGATCTTGGAGAGTCGGCCGACGCCAAACAAGAGGACGACAATCCCGAGGATGATGAGCAATTCAGTCGGACCCAACTGTCGGAACATGCTTGACTCCTAGAATTGAAAGTTGAATAGCCAATACGATTATAGCATAGCAGCAGTAGCTGTCTAATCCGGCCGACACCGCGGCCCGCGGTTCGCTCTGCTTGTACATCTGCGCCACGTGATAGATAATATGCAGCAGAGAGACATCTCCCGACGGATGCCATGATCGGGGCCGAAAACGGAGATTCTGGCCGGGCTGGTGGCTCGGATATCCTCATCGGGCCGGGTGCATCAAGTGTAGGCCTCTCCACCCAGGCGCAGGTGGCGATTCAGGCCAGCGAGCAGGCACGGTATGCATCGCACGGAATCGTCAAGGCGAACGCTCGCCAGCCCATTGCACTCGTTGATGAACATCCCCGCAGCAAGCCGCGGGGTAACCGGCCGGCAAGGCTAGATGATACACTGAGGCGAACACTGGCAGAGATGATCCGCGCGTTTATCGCCATTAAGCTCTCCGCCGAGCTTGAGGAAATGCTGACTCGAACGGGTCGCGACCTGGCCACACGAATACCGCCGGCCACCGTCCGCTGGGCCAAACCGGCCGCTATGCACCTCACTTTGCAGTTCCTGGGAGATACACCGGCCGCCAGCCTTGACGCCATCACCCGTGCGATAGAGGCCGCCACCCTCAATGTCCCGCCCCTCACGATGACTACCGGCGGGCTGGGGTGCTTTCCAAACCTTCGCCGGCCGCGGGTTGTCTGGATCACGGTCGTAGAACCTTCCGGTCATCTGCTCCAGCTCAAGGACGCTCTGGCCCGCGAACTGGCGCCGCTCGGCTTCAAGCCGGAGCGACGGCCGTTCGCCCCCCACCTCACCCTGGGCAGGGTCCACAAACGAGCCGGCCGAGAGGATGTCAGGCGACTGGGCCACGTCGTCGAGAGCGCCGCGTTGACGGATGTCGGCCGCATGACGGCTCAAGCGGTCCACCTCATCCGTAGCGATCTGCGTCCCTCTGGTCCCATCTATTCGGTTCTTGCCCGCCTCCCATTCCGCGGAGTGCAGCAGACGCCATGATGACACCGGAAGAACGACACGGGCGGCTATCAGACGTTCGGACAATCATGCCAGATGCTGCTGCAGATGCAATTGCAGGTGCACAATCGCGCCACAGGAGAGAGTCATGGGGCGCAGTCTCGCGCAGATAAAAGACTCGAACCGGCGAGAGAACCCGCCTCCGCGTGGGCGTTGCCCCTGGCGCTCGGTTCACCCGCTGCCGCTAGCCGTCATTCTCGCCCTCGCCCTGCGGCTGGCCATCCTCGCGACCAACTCGGTTCCTTTCAACTCCGACGAAGCGGTGGTAGCCTTGATGGCCCGGCACACGCTCCAGGGAGATTGGCCCATCTTTTTCTACGGCCAATCATACATGGGCAGTCTCGACGCGACCCTGATAGCGGCTGCGTTCGCCCTTCTCGGCGAGTCGGTGCTTGTGATCCGGCTGGTACAGACAGCCCTCTTCATTGGGGTGGTCATCACCACCTACCTATTAGGAGTTCGATTCTTTGGCGATCGCTGGACGGCCGGAGCGGCCGCGATGCTGGTCGCCCTGCCCACCGTCCTGGTGAGTACCTACACCACTGCTACCCTGGGCGGTTACGGGGAAATCCTGCTGCTGGGAAACATCGTGCTGTTGCTGGGCCATGCCGTGGTGACAGATCGGCCGCACGACTGGCGCTGTTGGTTCGGACTGGGGGCGGCGGCCGGGCTGGGTTTTTGGACCTCGGCGTTGATCACTGTGTACCTGCTGCCGGTGGGCGCCGTGATCATCGCTGCGCGCACCCGCCCACCATCACCCGAGCAGCCGGCGCGCTCTAGTGCCGCCAGACATCCCGGCCGGTGGGCCGGCGTTGCACTGGCGGCGGCCGCCTTTTTCGCCTTTAGCGGCCCCTGGTGGTGGCACAACATGGCCAACAACTGGTCGGCGCTGGGGTTTGCGCTGACCGGCGCCGAGGCCAGCGGGATAGGAATCGGCCAAACACCCGTCTCCACCCGGCTGGCTGCCATCGCGCTGCTCGGATTGCCGGCCCTCATTGGATTCCGTTTCCCCTGGTCGGCCGAATACATCCTGCTCCCGCTGGCAGTTCCGGCGTTGGCGCTGTACCTGGCAGTGCTGGCGTCGGCCGCCCGCTCCTGGCGGCAGGCGTCTCGCGATCCAGGACGCTCGCTCTTGCTGGGCATGGGAGGAGCGTTTATAGTCCTTTTCATGCTCTCTCGCTTTGGCACCGACGCCACCGGTCGCTATTTTCTGCCTCTGACAATTCCTCTCGCCCTGCTGACGGCCGCCCTGCTGAAAAACATCCACTCTCATCACCGTTGGTTAGGCGCCCTGGCGCTTGCCTTCCTGCTTGGCTCTAACCTGCTGGCCAATGGCCTGGCCATGAGCCGCACACCCCCGGGTCTGACCACCCAATTCGATCCCAGCAACCGCTTTGACAATCGCAGTGACACAGAATTGATTGCATTCCTACACGAAACTGGCGCCGGCCGGGGGTATAGCAATTATTTCGTCGCCTTTCGCATCGCCTTTCTCTCTCAGGAAACTGTGATTCTCTCGTCGCGGCTACCCTACAAACCCGATTTGAGCTACAATCCGGCCGATGATCGCTACCCTCCCTACACTGCCGAGGTCGCCGAGGCCGAGAACGTTGTGTTCGTCACCAGCATCCATCCGAAACTGGACGCCCTGCTGGCCGAACGGCTACTCGTGGCCAACGTCGGATTTGCCGAGAAACAGATCGGTCCCTATCACGTATTCTATGACCTGTCTCGCAAGGTCTCGCCCGGGGAGCTAGGACTCGGCTCGCCATGAACCGGTGGCCCTCGTCAGCACGGGACGCAGGCGCACGGATCATCCGATCGCTGACGCTCGGCCGTCTGCTGGTCACGATTGTGTTCATCTCCATCTTTACCATGGCGGTGCGGGTCCCGATCGACACGGACACCTGGTGGCACCTGCAATCCGGCCGTTGGATTGTAGAACAAGGCGCTGTCCCCCTCACCGACCCCTTTTCCCACACCCGCTACGGTCAGCCCTGGATCGACCATAGCTGGTTGCCGCAGATCTTGCTCTTTCTGCTCTATGATGCATTCAGCTACGCCGGGTTGGCGCTGCTCGTGGCCTCACTGGCTACGATCGCCCTTGTCTTTGTCTGGCTCCAGTGCCAGGATGCGGACCGGTGGCTGCGCGCCTTTGTGCTCATCATCACCGCCGCTGCTTCCGGGGTGATCTGGGTAGCCCGGCCGCAGATGTTCAGCTTTGCCCTGACCGCCATCGTGGCCTATCTGCTCCATCGCTTCAAGCAAGGCCACACCAAGGCGATCTGGTGGCTGCCGGTTGTCACCCTGCTGTGGGTCAATACGCACGGCGGCTTTGCCGTTGGCTTTATTCTCATGGCGGCCTACCTGTTTGGCGAGTTCGGAAACTGGTTGCTCAAGAACGAGGGCATCGGCCCAAGGGGGATCGGGCGCATCCTGCTGGTGTTCGTGGTCTGCCTGCTGGTCGTGCCCATCAACCCGAATGGCGCCCAACTGTGGGGCTACCCCTTTCGCACCGTGGGCATCGGCGTCCTGCAGGATTTCATTGCCGAATGGCGATCGCCGGATTTCCACCAACTACATCTGCATCCGTTCATCTGGATGCTGCTGGCCGCCCTGACCGCGGTGGGCCTCTCCGGCCGGCGAGCCGACTTTACCGATCTGACATTGGTCTCGCTGTTCGCCTACCTCTCCTTGCTGGCCACCCGCAACATGGCCCTCTTTGCGCTCGTCACCGCGCCGGTGATCGTACGCCATGGCAGCGCCGCGCTGGCCGGCTGGCGCGAGCGGGCCGGACGCTTTGGCGCGACACGACCGGCCGCCGTCGGCCGCTTTCGCATTGCCATCAACTGGGCCTTGCTGGCGCTGGTCGTGGTTGCTGCGCTGGCAAGAATGAGCCATCCTCTCAGCACGGCCGTCAACCAGGAAGCAATCGCCGACATGGCACCCGTGGAGGCGGTGGCCTTTCTGCGATCCGAACGGCCGGTCGGGCCCCTGTTCAACAGCTACAACTGGGGGGGCTATCTGATCTGGGAACTACCCCAGTACCCGGTCTTTGTGGACGGCCGGACCGATCTCTATGACGATGCGTTTCTGCGTGATTACCTCTCCATAGTTTGGGCCCAGGACGGGTGGGAAGAGATGCTGGACGATTATGGAATCAACGTGGTGCTGATCGAGCCGCAGAGCATGTTGGCGCGTCTGCTGGCAGAGCGGCCGGGTTGGAAGCAAGCCTACCAGAGTAGCATGGCGACGGTGCTAGTCCGTGAATGACGGGCTCGGTCTCATTTCGTGGCGCACCGCCGCGCGCCCTGAAGCGCGACCGGCTGGGCTCCAGGCCAGAACTACCGGCAACTGCATCCCTGCCCTTGCCAACGCTATCCCGGTGCTGGACCACCCGATCCAGACGCTGGCGATGGAGCGAAAACGGGCAGACGTTGCCCGCTTCTACGTGGCCGGCACCGACCCGGCCGAACCCCAAGCGATCCCCACACAGTATGGCGTGGACCACATCTGGGGTCCGGCCGAATGGGCACTGGGTGAATTCGACACCACCGGGCTGCCGATCGCCTTTCAGCAAGGCAAAGTGCGGCTGCTGCATCCGCCCGACATAAAGCAATCCTGGAACATGGCCAAGACCCCATCGTTCAGTGCTCCCTGTCGCCCACCCGGTACACATGGATCGAGTATCCAATCACCGCATCTGGTTCCCGCGCCCGGAACCATGGATAGACCCTTTTCTCGACAAAAAACAGCTCTTGCAGGTTGGTCACGCTAATGGCATAGACGCCCGGCGGCGGATCCTGCGGATCAAATCGCAAGTCATACCACAGGTCGCTCTCGGGCGGGATGCCCGGCAACAGCTCTACATCAACCCCCAGATAGCCCGGCCGGTCCGGCCCAAAGTAACTGAGCTTCACGCGGTCGATCCCTTCCCGCTCGAGGTACCGCTTGAGCCCCAGTAGATCCTGGCCCCAGTCAATACTCGAATCAACCAGGATCTTGTACCCATTGCCTGGACCACCGGCCGCCTCATTGAAATACGCCAGATAGTGGGGCCAGACAGCGAGCGACGCTGCAATGAGCCAGATTGGCATGAACGCCAGGGCTATGCGCCTGATGGAAGGGCCAGTTAACAGCAAGGTTGCCGTCTTGCCGGCGTAGACAAACAAAAAGGGAAGCATCGGCAACATATGCCGGTAGCCGAGGTTGAAAGACGTGACCATCAACGCGAGCAGATAGCCCAGGCAGGGAAAGAGTAGCAGGTCCTCGCGCTGGAAACTGCGCTCCCGAATGGTGATCAGCACGGCCGCCAACAGCAGCAAGAGAGTAGGGATCGGAGTCTTGACCAATAGCGCGACTGGAAAGTAGTACCACGCGCCCTTGGAGCTTTCACCAAGCAGGAAGGAGGCTTGCCCCAGGCCGGCCCGGCCTCCGGCGTCCACTGCGCCTCGCAGGTAGAGTCCCAGTGGCCACCGCGCGGTACTTCCCGGCCACGGGACGTCCCATCCAAAGCCGTAGATGGCCCAGAGCGTCAGGATGCTCACCCCGGCCATCAAGGTCAACCATCCAACCGTGCGCACCGCCCGCTTCCAGGTTCCTGGCCGGATGTCTCGCTTCACCAGCATCAAAAGCCCGAAAAAGAGTACAAAGATGAGCGCCAGGTACTTGCTGCCAAGCGCCAGCCCGATGAGGAAACCCGTGAGCAAAGATGACTGAAGGCCCGCCGGCCGGGCCTGCCAGCGCCAGACCCCATAGCCGGCCAGGAACACAAAGGCGGTCACCCCCAGGTCGGTGGTATTCAGTCGGGCGTTGGCCAGGATGTTGGGGTCGAACGCGTACAGCGTCAACGACAGCAGCGCTGCGCCTGGGCCTGCTAGTTCACGCGCCCAGCGGAAGATCAGCGCGCCCAAGGCCAACGCCAGCAGCATGATGGGAATGCGGGAGATGTTGATCATGGCATCGGCCGCCGCCCCACGGGTCAGAACGACCAGGTTGCTCATAGTCTCCCAATCGGCTCTGCGCCAGGCATCTGATTCGACCGGTATCTGGACGGCCGGATTCAGGGCAACCGGGAGCGCGGCCAGACTATTCACCAACGGTGGATGGTACAAGCTCAAGCGCGAATCACCGGTTCTCACGAAGGCCAGCCCGCGAACCAGGTGGTTGTCCTCATCCATGGTTGGTGACTTTTGCAGAGCACTGGACAGCATCAGCCCAAACATGAAAAGCAACCAGAGGAAAGCAACAACTCGCGCGAACCTGTTCATCGTGACTCCAGGCGGACCAGTCAAACACCCCGATGCACGCCAAGTCCGATGAGAGAGAATGGGCCACTCGCGCCGCTTGAACGACCTGGTCACATCTGATAGACTTGGATTATACTCATGGTGGCCCATATTGTCATGCTGTCAAAATTCGTGCACCGCACCCACAATAACGGCAGGTATTCCCGAAACCGGGTGTCTTGGGGAGTGCTCGGACTACTGCTCGCACTGGGGATTGGCTACACATGGGCCACCTGGTCGTTCTTCACTCGCCAAGTTCCGGGGGGCAACGACTTTCTCGCCAACTGCGCAGTGTGGGAACCGTTTCTCAGGGAGGGCATCAGCCCGTACTCGGAACAGGCCGCCCTCCACACCCAATCTGCCATCTATGGCCGAGCAGCCTTGCCGGGCGAAGATGAGAATCGGCTGGTCTATCCCTTCTACTCCCTGGTCCTGCACGGCCCATTCGTCTACCTTGACTATGCGGTCGCGCGCGCCATCTACATGACCCTGCTGCAAGCAGCGTTGTTCGCCGGTATCGCCGTGACCCTCGATCTTTTTCATTGGCGCCCCCCAAACTGGTTGCTGGCTGCTACCCTCGGCTGGTCCCTGCTGTTCTATCCGGTAGCCAGGGGGATCATATTGGGACAGTTTGCCATTTTTGGCTTTTTTTCTCTAGCCGGGACCCTGTTCTGCCTCAAGCGTCGCCGGGATGCGGCCGCCGGCGCGCTGCTCGTTTTATCGACGTTCAAGCCTACGCTGGTTTTCCTGGTGGTCCCGTTTCTACTGATCTGGGGAGTCGCTCACCGTCGCTGGCGCTTTATCATTGGCTTTCTTGCCACCCTGACTGTCCTGGTGGTGGGCAGTCTGGCAGCCCTTCCCACCTGGATCGGCGAGTGGTTCTACCGAGTCACAATGTACAGTGACTACACAGCCGGTCAGAGTCCAGTCTGGTTGCTGACCAATGTGGCATTCCCGGGCCTCGGCCAGATCGGGGAGATTGTCATTGCCGCTGGATTGCTGCTGGGCATGTTCCTGTCCTGGCGGCTCACCATTCGACCAGAAGGAGACAAAGAGTTCTACTGGGCGTTCGGGGCCACGCTGGTTGTTTCCAACCTCATCGTGCCACGGTCGGCGACCACGAATTATGTGCTCATGCTGATACCCATCCTGTGGGTGTTTGCCGCCCTGGATCGGAGAGGGCGATGGGGCAGGCTTGGCCTCCTGGCGATCATGCTCGTCTCCCTGGTTGGTCTATGGTGGCTTCATCTCACCACGGTGGTCGGCAATCAGGAGCAAGCGATCATGTTCCTACCCCCCCCACTTGTTCTGGGTGCTGTCCTCTTGTTCGGCCGTCGTTGGCTTGTTCAAGATACAGAGCTCGCAATGGTGCATCCATGAGCCTGGCTGTCCGGATAATGGCGTGAACGAACGAGCATCCGCCCCTCGCGTTGCCCGTTTTGTCATCGCGCTCCTGTGGGGAAGTGCGGTGCTGATCGGATACTATTTTGTTCACAAGCCGTTCTCCCTTTCCCAGGCTGCCGCCGTGGCTCGTGCCCTGTTCGACCTCTTCACAGCCCTCGCTTTGACCGGTCTGGCCGGCGGCGCCGGCCGCCGCTTGCTGTCGGCCCGGGAACTCGCCCCCTTGGAACGATTCGCAATCCAGGCCGCCCTGGGATGGGGGCTGTTCGGCCTGCTCTGGTTGGGGTTGGGTCTGCTGGGGCTCTATTCTTCCTGGATAGCGTGGGCGCTGCTGGTGATTGGATGGGCTCTCTTGCGTCGGGAGAACCTGGGTTGGCTGAATGAACTGCACGCCCTGAAACATCTTTGGTCCGGGACTGGCCGTTTCGGGAAAGCGTTGGCCGTGGGCAACGTTGCCCTGGTGGGAGGTCAACTCTGTTTTGCCCTGGCCCCACCATCCAAGTGGGACACGCTGATGTATCATCTTGAGCTGCCCAGGCGCTATCTGCAGGCGGGACGGTTCCTGTTCCTGGACGGCAACCCCTACTGGGGCCATCCTCAACTCGGGGAAATGCTGTATACGTGGGCCATGGCCCTGCGCGGATGGGAAACAGCCGGGGCTCTGGGTTGGTGTTTCGTAGCCGTGCTGCTGCTGGGTGTGCTGGGTATCACTGCACGCCGAGCGGGGGCAACATCTGGCTGCCTGGCCGTTACGGCGCTCCTGGTCGGGCTTTCGTTTCGCGGCATGCTGTCGTGGGCGTACGTCGATGGGCTGGCTGCGCTCTACGGATATGCGGTTCTGGTCGCACTCTTGACCACGCTCGACAATCAGTCAAGGCATTGGTACCGATGGGCAGCATGCTTTGCTGGCTTTGCCCTCGGGGTCAAATTGACGGCCGGCATTTTGCTCCCCATCATCATGCTGGCCCCGATACTGAGCAGAAAGCAAGCCGCCTCCAAATGGTGGCGCCAACTGCTGGCGGCCGGCGCGATCTCTCTGGTGGTCTTTCTTCCCTGGTTGCTCAAGAACGCAATGTTCACCGGCAACCCGCTCTACCCACACATCTGGCAGACCGATTGGATGAGCCAGGACCGTCTGGCATACTATCGTGGCACAGGCGAGGCGTTGGGGTGGCAGAGCCTGTGGTTGCCACTGGCGGTCACCTGGCTGGGGGTGGAAGGGTCGGCCGGGTTCTCGGCCGATATCGGTCCGCTGCTGGTTCTGTTCGCCCTGCCAGGCCTGATCGCCCGCTGGAGGGCACCCGACGGCCGGCTTGTAGCCCTGTGGGTGTTGGTGGGCTGGCTCGCCGTGGTGGTGGGAGGATACTATTCCAGAACGCTATGGCAAACTCGTCTCTACTTCATTCTGCTGCCATCGGCCGCACTGGCGGCGGGTTGGGGCTGGGAGATCATGCAGGGGATCGTCGTCTCGGGAGCGCGCCTGATCCGGGTGATCGGTGTCCTGGTGATACTGGTGTTGATGTTCAGCCTGTGGCAGGATGCCGTTTCTCTGGCCCGCCTCAACCCGGCAGCCTTGCTGCTCGGCGCCCGCTCCTCCGAGCAGTATCTCGACGATTCCCTGGGATGGTACGCCCCGGCAATGCGGGCTCTCCACGACCTACCCCAGGAGTCGCGCCCCCTGCTCCTCTGGGAACCACGCGGCTTGTATGCCCCTCCTCAAGCCGAGGCTGACGTTTGGATCGACCGATGGTACGTGGACCGCCGCACGATCGGTGACCCCCTAGCCATTTTGCAGAGCTGGCGGGACGAAGGTCACACCCATCTGCTCGTATACTGTTCTGGTGCCGATTTTGAGCGCCAACACCGTTCCGAACTCACCTCGGCCGACTGGCAGGCACTGGATGACTTGTTGTCTTGCCTCTCCCCGCCAACCGACTTTGGCGGGGTTTATCGACTTTACTCACTGACAGAGAGTCGATGAACCGCTCGCGTCCAGGTTTGAGGTTATCATGGGCCACCTGACCATGATAACAAGATGCCGTCAGGACTGGAGCAAACAGGCTTGCGCACACCAATAGGCTGGAGAGCTTGCTGCCACTTTGCGACCGGGGAGGCGGGGCACAATGACCCAGCCGGCGCCGATCCACCACAAAAGGACGGTGATGCATGCTAGATAAGCTCAGACCTGAATGCATGGCATCCAGGCTCAAGATCATGATTGGCCCCAAGCCGGCACTCCTGGTTCTCCTATTTGCATTATTGCTGATCGGGGTCATGTCTGTCTGCCTGCCGCAGGGAGTCGACTGGCATCTAGCTTTCCGGCCGGCCGCGCTGGAACTCGCTTCAGGCCGCTCACCCTACCGGGTGGAGGGCTTTTTCAACCCCCCGTGGGCCCTGCTACCGCTTGTGCCCATCGCGCTCCTTCCGGAGAACCTCGGGAGAGCGATCCTGACGCTTGCAGGAATCCTCTGCTTCGCCTTTGCAGCCTGGCGTCTGGGCGGCAAACCGCTGCCGACAGCGCTCTTTCTCCTCTCACCCCCAGTTCTCCATTGCCTGCTGAATGCCAACATCGACTGGTTGGCAGTGTTGGGTTTCGTCCTTCCTCCACAGATCGGGCTATTCTTTGTAACCTGCAAACCACAGGTTGGAATAGTTGCAGTAGTCTATTGGCTTGCCGACGCCTGGCGCAAGGGTGGCAGGCGCGAGGTCGCCAGGGTATTCAGTCCCTTGCTTCTTGCCACGGCGTCGTCGTTGGCGCTTTTTGGCCCGTGGCCTCTTCGTGCCGGCCAGGAGGTCTCGCTCTGGTGGAACGCCAGCCTGTGGCCCGCGTCAATACCAGTCGGACTGGCATTGCTGGTGGCCGCCCTTCGAACACGTAGAATAGAGTTTGCGATGGGCGCCTCGCCGTGCCTGTCGCCTTACGTGCTCCTGCACTCTTGGTCCGGCGCCTTGCTAGCGCTCGTGCGGTCACCGCTCGAGTTGACGGCCGCCACTGTGGGACTGTGGATCCTGGTGATCATCCGCGCGACCGGATAAACCGCCTCCACGCGAGGGGAGGTTCATCGATGCGGCAAGTCCGGAAAGCCTCGTGCTTCGTCAGTTAGGGGCCACTGGAAACAGTCACATTGGCGTCGCGCGTCGATTCCCGGTCGGTGAAAGCCGCACGCATTGATGGGATTGCCGTACGATTGTATGATCCAGCCAGGTGGCTCTGATGAACCGGATGATCGATGCGACGGGCTTGCGCCAACTGCGACCACGCCCACGCCCTTTCCGCCTGCCAGCCTTGCGCTGACTGCTGATTCTCAGGCGGATGAACTGCCATCACACAACGGCCAGGCACAGAGCATTCAAGCGATTACTGAGACCTGCCTGGTCGGGACGCAAAGGTGACGCAATGAGGGCATGGGAGCGACATTGGGGGCAATGGCGCTGGCCTTGCCCAGCCTGGACCGCCCCGCTTCTGGGCTGCTCTTCTCGCCGACGGGATGCGCCCGCCCGGTTACTATCTCTTGCTGCATGGGGCGGTGGCCCTTTTCGGCCATAGCGAGTTTCGCTTCGTTTCCCTTCCCTCCTGGCAGGGACGCTTACGGTGCCGCCGATCTACCAGTTGGGGTGCATCTTGGGGACGCAACGCTGGGGGCTGACCGCTGGCCTGCTGCTGGCTCTCAATCCCTTTGCCGCGTGGTACGCACAGGAGGCGCCTCTATACAGCCCCTTGCTCTGCCTGAGCGTTGCCGTGGGCTATGCCTCTTGAAAGCTGGTCGCCTGGCCCGATCCGCCGCGTTGTCTCTGGCTGACCGTTGCCTCAGCGATGAGTTTCGGCGTCCACCATTATGCTTTGGCATTCAGCCTGGTCCAGTTGAGCCACCTGATCGCCAGCCGTCGCCGGACACACCGCGTTCTACGCTGGTGGGTTGCTGTCCAGACAGTTGCCTTTCTGACTATCTACCCTGGGCGGCTACGACCCTCGCCCGCAAAGGTCGCAACATCGGCATCGGTTGGATTCACCCTCCGACTCTTGGATTTGCCGCTGACTCTATCCAATCTCCGCCTTGCCCCCAGTGACTCGGACCGGCCATGGACATGGGCCCGGCTGGCTTTGATGGTTGGAGCGGTGGGGGCTGGGGTGACCGCCAAGGTCAAGGCCGGAGCCCGCTCCGCTAGTCCCTTCATACAGCAATGCCCCGGTAAATGACCGCGCCCCACCAACTGGCGAATACTGCCAACGCCTGCCAATCGGTCAGGAATGTGATCGCCGCCAGCCAAGGGCCAAGCAGTGAGGACATCGCGGCATAGGGCGAGAGCAGTGGCGATCCTGCAACCAGTAGACGTTCATCGCGGCGCGAGATGCCCACGAGGATCACCATCACGCCCGCAGGAAGTTGGAACGGCCACAGGCCAAGCCACAGGTTGTGCGTGGCATCGACAAACGGAGTTGGCTGTTCGATCAGATCGCGTGGCCAAAAGCCGAAAAACAGCAAGGAGAGCACAAGCACTCCACACGTAAGTAGCGCGGCGCGGTGCCATTGCTCTCGGGGAACACCCATCGCCAACCCGATCGCGACCTGTGGCTTCGTCAATGCCACCAGCGGCCAAAACACCTCGGGTAGCAGGATGCCGCTAATAACCAGCATATCGATTTGCCCGTGGAGCAATGTGTAGATCATGGCCGGGGAAAGCAGGACCAGCGCTGGCTTGACAAGCCCGGGCAAAGGCTGCCAGCGCCGCAATATGATTAGCGCTGCGCCAAGCGTGATCACTGAAAGAACCGCCCATCCAAGCTTGAACGGAAGCACCGACAACGGAATGAGACCTACCACTAACCAGGGTGGATTTGAATAGTAACCATGCGTCACTTTCTCGCCGTACAGCGAATCAGTGCTCTTGAAAAGGCCACGCGCCACGGTTTGGAAGAACTCCCAATCGTCGCCGCCGGGCAATGGCGCTACCCAAAACGCCACTACCACTGTTGTCAGCAATCCTGCGACAAGCAAACGAGTAACAAGAGTATTGTTCGGCATTTGATCACGCAGCATGTCTTCAACTCTGCCAGAGCTGCTCAACGGAGAACAGAAGAGTGCAATCCATTTGACCTCCCGGGGCTATGGGTGATCTGGGGTTCTTCTTAACCCCAATTCCACCGTCCAACGGCGCCTGCAATGGTCCAACCAGGTGCCGATCCCGCAACCCGTTTGACAAGTCTCAGTTGACGTAACCAATCATCCCCACGTTGCTCGAAACGATCCCCGAATAACCAAGGCCACCGTTCAAGGGCGATGCCTTGCCCGGCCCCTGACGTCAGTTCGGGAGGCTGTTTCGCTTCGGATAGCAGAACACCGTCAAGGGGCAGTAGTGAACAGCCCATTCGCATTATACCCCATTACCGCCCAAGCTCAAGGCGCAGCCGCGGTCAGTTGGAACCGTGACGGCCCGCCCCCCTGCAGAAGGACCTTCAAGCTCCCCCGCCTGCTTCCTCCAGTCTCATGTCATCCTTCACCGCCTGTGCCGCTCGGGCGAGACCTAGCGGCGGCTCGGGTTTCCTGGTCGGCTGTCGCCCGGCTGGTGGTCACCAGTTTCCGTCCAGATTGGGTCACTTGTCTCCCGAACATGGTTGCTCGCGGCCTGATACCCGCCTTCCACACGACCGCCACGTGAGCGCCACCGGCCCATCCGGATCTTCATCAGCGGATGCCCCTGGCCACAGCGACAAAGGCTCGTCTCTTCCCTTTCTTTTCCAAGATCCGGGTTGGAGCACCATCTGCAGTGGGGAGATTCGCAACTGCTCCAACCGGCCGCCACCATCCAGTCATCCGCCGGGCGTCGCCGCTTCGTGTGGCCGCCGGGGATGCTTGATCGTAGGACAGCCCAGCAGTACGGCCAGCCAAGCTGGTTTGGTGCAAATGTGATGCCTCTGGGAGACTCGATTCGCACGTTGACGGAATTCCCATACGATTGTATGATCTAGCCAAGTGGAGTGATTGACAACACTTGGATGTGGAGACGCCCATCAGCAGGACGCGGGGAGACTGAACTATCGTTCCAGTCGGGCCATCGACGCTTATGGCGGACCGCACCCGGGCCACGCATGGCTGGACGGAGGCTGTGCATCGACGGGCAGGAACCCACCGGTACAATCGTGTACGAACCCGCGGGCTGTCTCAGGAACACACCCTGAGACGGTCGTCAATTACAGAGCTGCTGCCGAATGCGTAGATACGCGCAAGGGGTCCATTACTCGCCTGTTGAAACACCGGCTGGATCACCCACAGGAATCGTGGCGGCGACATCAAGCTCACCGGATGGATCATCAGTCTAGCGTCCAGGCCAGCGAAAGAGCAACACCTCAGCCACAACTGCTTGTTCAGCGGCTTTCCATCTCGGCCTGATTGAACCACCGTAGGAAAGGGAAAAAGCGCCAAATGGGACAGCAATTGGATCTGATCGAGACTGACACCATCCCCGGGTCGATTCTGCGATGGGAGGCTGCAATCGCCCTTTCTCCGTTGCGGGGCCGGGGGGGGCAGTGTGTCGCTATCTAATCCATATGGCTCCGCGCTGCAGACCATCGGGTTTCAATCGCTGGCGGGCTGGTATCCGGCTGGCCCTGATCAACCAGCAGGGCGATTGCATACTCGATCGGAACAGCGAATAAGGGCCCGTAAGATCTTCAAACTGACCCGAACTCATTCCCTGCTGCTGGAAAACCAGCGTGATTGGCGCTCAATACTGCGCCAGGGGTCTGCAAATCCGCAATCGGTTGGCAATCTGGCATCGCTCCGTCAGCAAGATATGATCGTCCATTGGAGTGTGCGATCGCCCTGGATCAACCAGCAGGACTTGTGCTCGCAGCAAACGACGCGGCCACTGCATCTGGAGCCCTGCGGCGCGCCGTTGCCGATCGCTGTCGGCGGGAGCTTGCCTATCCGGCCGACCTTGTGGTCATCCTATTACCCGGCCTGGCCTGGTCACTGGTGCAGTGCCAAAGACAGCCTGCCTGAGAGGCAGAGGATTCTGACCCGTTAGCAGACAATGAGCACACCCGGGACTCCTCCCAGAAACATTCCTCAGACGACGGCGCTTTGCGCGTGGGTAGGACTAGCAATTCTCTCCATTGCCTTCTTTTTTTTGTATTCAGATTTCTCTCAAGATGATGCCTATATCACCTATCGATATGCCCGCAACCTCGCAGCGGGACTGGGTTTTGTGTACAACGCAGGCGAATGGGTACTTGGCACAACCACGCCCTTGTACACATTATTGCTGGCCGCGGGTGCTCGATTTACCAAACTAGATGTCGCTGACATTAGTCTGTGCTTTGGTTTCATCAGCTTGTGGACTAGTGCCGGCATACTATATGAACTCGGCAAATCTCAGAACAAGATATTCGCCTTTTCGACTGCTCTCATCTTCCTAACAAATCCTTTCTTGCGACATTTTGTGGGTATGGAAAGCTATTCTCTTATTTGCCTGTTTCTGCTTACAATCTGGGCGTACAAGAATGACAAGCGAACCTTGACAGCATTTTGCAGTGGGTTGCTGATTCTTGCTCGGTATGAAATGATTCTTGTGATGTGTCTGATCTGCACCGCTGATTATGTCAAGAGACGCAGAGTGCCTTTCTGGATTTTGCCGGGCTTTCTACCCGTTTCCATTTGGATAGCATTTGCCTTCATCGCATTTGGCTCGCCCATTCCTCTCTCTGCTTCCGCAAAACTCATGGCGCCCCGTGTTCCGTTCCTGGTTGGCGCAGCAGTATATTGGTTTCGCTTCATAGCAGAAGTGCACTTGTCTTTCGCAATCATAGTGTTTTTCCTCATCGGCGCTTTTGGGATCACGATCACCAAAAGATCCCATCAGAACTATACGCTCATAATCTTCTGTGGAATCATATATCTTTGTATGGCCTCTGCAGTGGCAGGCTCCTTTCCGTGGTATTATGCACCGCTGATACCGGGTTTTTCCATCACCGTGGCACTCGGAGTGATCTACGTTTCTCGCATTCCTTCCGTAGTCGACTTTGGACTTGACACTGAGAAGAAACAACAGCTCGAAAGGATTCTGCTATTGTCTAGTGTGACCCTCATAGTGGCTATTCAGTTGATGTTCTGGGGCAAGGATTATCAGGCATACCGAGATACAGTCTTTGACAATCGGTATCTGCCCTACACGGAAGTTTCCGAGTGGCTCGGAAGCCATGCTTCGACGGAGCAAACAATCGCAGCTTATGAGATCGGATTTATCGGTTATTTCTCCAATATGAGGGTCATAGATTTGGCCGGCCTGATTACACCTAGTTTGACTCCATGGGCGGGCGATGGCGCAGAAATATCACTTTACCACAGCCTTCGACTACACTCACCTGACTTTGTTCTGATTCCATCTGCAAGTGAGAGACAGATTGAAATCGTTACCAGCAACCCGCATTATAGGTTGGAAAGAGAATTCAGTCGCAGATACTTGCTCTATAGGAAAACAACTGATCAATAGGGGTGCGGGGATACCTCATGACTCTGTATGACCTGCGCGAACGGGCATGGTCAATGCAACGTGGACACAAGGCGCCGTCAGCCCTCGTGGCCCGATTCCTCCTGTGCCCAGATCGCCTGGGCACTGAACGCAACCGACCCAATCGGTCGCCATCAGCACCAGCGCCTATGGATGCATTTTGTCCGTGCTCCAGTCTCCCAATTGGGCCTTGACAGAATCACTCACCCCATTTGTCATGGGCTTTGGAGCAGGGGCAATGCATCCACCACTAGCAGGAGAGGAATCATCCGTTTCAACACGTTTGCACCACTGCGAGCAGGCCTTCCTACCGCTGTCTACTGCAGATAAAACCCACAATGAAACATCAATTGGACCTGCCTGACACGGACACCGCCCGCAGATCCATTCGGCGGCGGACCACTCTGATTGCCCTCTCCCTATTGCTGTGGGGGGCACTGAGTATCGCCATCTACTCCGCCTGGATCCACGGTGCAGACCATCGGGATTTCTATCCCCGGTGGGCTGGCGCCCGGCTGGCTCTGTTCGAAGGGTGCGATCCTTACGCTCTGGAAACTACCAGGCTCATGCAGATTGGGCTATACGGCGCCCCCTTGCCCCCGGAGGCTGATCAGCAAGCGTTTGCCTACCCTGCCCAGCTCTTGGTCGTCCTCTTGCCCTTCTGGCTCATTGACGATGTCGAAGTCGCGGCCGCTGCCTGGGCAGGCTTGTCTATCCTACTCATGGTGGCGGCGTTGCACCTTGTTCGCACCACTTGGGGCAAGGCACCCGTTTGGGTCGTGGTCGGGATGCTGCTGTGGCAATATCCGCTCCTGATGGTTTTCCAGGCCCAGATCACGGCTCTCCCATTGGCGGCCATCGGCCTGGCGTGTTGGGCCTATGGCCACCGGCGTGATGCACCAGCCGGCGTCGCCTTGGCTGTGGGGGTCATCAAGCCGGAACTCATGCTGGTTCCCACGGTCATGCTCCTGATCCTGGCAATTCGAGCGAAACGATGGCGGTTGGTGCTTGCTTATGGTCTCGCCCAGGCCGCCCTGCTCACAGGCAGCATCGTCGCTGCCGGCTGGTGGGTGCCAGGCTGGATTCGGGCTCTTGGCCGGTACGCGGCCTATGCCCAGACGGCATGGGCGTGGGAGACGGCTTGGACGGCAAGCCCTCTGGCCGTGATCGTGCTTCTAGTTCTTTTGTGGGGCATAGTACGGCGCACACGATGGAGCGAGCCGATCATCATTGCCGCCACCGTCCCACTTGGCATGTTGCTCCTGCCCCAAACCCTCATGTGGGGATTGACAATACTGGTTGTTCCCCTGACAATGGCATGGACAGGTAGGGCTCGTTGGGCGGTAGGCGGGGTGTGGCTACTCGGTTGGCTGCTGATCCTGGGCAGTCACAGGCCCGATTGGTGGCAACTACAGAACCTATTGATGCCAACCCTTACGCTGGTGGCCGTGAGCTATGCATCAAGGCAACAGACATGAGCCATCACGGACTGCCGTTGCTCCGGCCACACCGCATTGGTGGGAGCAAATCACGGTGTTCGACACGAGTAACCTCTGCTTTCGGAATTACCCTTTCGCCTCACTGGCTCTCATCACCGTCGGTGGATTGGCTGTGATCCCGACACTGGCTCTGCTCAGTACGTTGGCACGGGATGTGTGTCCTGCCTACCTGGCATTTGTATGGTTAGGCAGCGAGACCGGATTAGCGAGCTTTTCCATCGCGATCCTTTTCTGGCTCACGGCCGGCACATGCCTTTGGGTGGACAGATCCGAGCGCTTGGGCCCGGTCCTATGTGCCTTGCGCGACACGGGTGTTTCATCGCTGCCTGTTTGCTTTCTTCATCATCTGGTTGCCTATCAGTTCTTCTGGCCATTGGGCTGGGTCACAAAGCGGTCGTGGCCGGGCAATTGTGGCCTGTTCTGTCCCAGCGGGGCGAACGCGCCGTTTGCGTTGCTCATCGGATTAATGTTGGTGACCGCCCGCATTTGGACACGTTGGCGCGGAAAGATGCACATCGCATGACGCAATCAACCACGAAATCCCTGTCCCATGTCGCACTCGCCGTGGTGCTGCTGGCGTTTGTGATCCGCATCCATGGACTGGGAGGAGATAGCCTATGGTTTGACGAGGCAACCACGGCTCGGAACCTCACTATTCCCTTCCGACAGGTCATAGCCGAAGCACGTCTCGGGCACGGTCCTTTTTATCTGTTGCTGAAGCTCTTGCCCCACCTGCAGAACACCGAGTTCGGCCTCCGCTATCCTTCCGTGTTATTTGGCGCCGTGGGTGTGGCGGCCATGTTTTCCGTCGGCCGACGGCTACTGGGCGCTAGCGCAGGTACCCTCGCGGCATTGCTGCTGTCCCTCTCCCCAATGCACGTCTGGTACTGTCGCGAAGCGCGGTCCTACTCTTTGACACTGTCGATGACATTGCTGGTTGTGGCGGTGTTCTTGGACCTTTCGCGCCGATCCAACCGCATGACGTGGGGCAAACTCGTGGTTGCCCAGAGCGCATTGCTTTACGCCCATCTGTTTGCCGGTCTGATCATGGTGTGGCAGACGGTGCTCGTGGTCTCCTCGGCCCTTCGGGATCGCTTGGGCTGGCCCTTGCGGCGCTGGGTCGCTGCTCAAGCCGCAGTTCTTCTGTTGTCCACACCCGTAATCGGGATGGCACTCTGGAGTGCCGCGACAACGAGCCAGATTTCTTGGGTGCCTCGGCCTTCTCTGCTCTTGCCGCTAGAGCTCACGACGCACTTTAGCGGCGTCCAGTATCTGGGCCAGTACGAATGGTGGTCGGGGCTAGCGATATGGATCATCTGGCTGGCGCTGGCAATGTGGGGCATGCTGAGATTGCAGCCGGATTGCTTCTCCCCAAACGAGGGCCGGCTCTTTCTGGGGAGCTGGGCTATCGTCCCCGTCGGAATCCTGCTACTGATCTCGTGGTTCCTGAAACCTGTCTACGTTCACCGCTACGTCCTCTTTACACTGCCAGCATACCTGTTTGTGATCAGCGGGGGGATCGTCAGCTCGCGCCGAAATCGGCTGGTTTTGCTGTCCGCCGCAATCCTGCTGAGTGGCCAAGCATTTGCTGTCCATGAGATGCTCAACTCCCCCTCATACACAAGGCCAGACTGGCGGGAGGTGCAGCGCCATCTCGCCGCGGCAATAGAAGAGAATGACAGGATGCTCTTTCACACTTGGCTACTGAAAAGACCATTCGACTACTATAATGCCAAAGGGGAAACGATCCCGGAGCAGGTACTGGATACTGTGGGGGTACCCCAGGGAGCAGAAGTGATAACGGATGCGATGTTAGCATCCGAAATGGAACGCGTTGAGGCGCAAGCACAGGCTGGATGCCAACGGTTGTGGGTGATTGAGCGCGAATCGGCTGGCGCTGGCAAGTGGCTTGACACGCGGAGCAATTGGCGTTGGATTAGCACGGACCGCTTCGATGGCGCCATTGAAGTCCATCTTTATGAATTCAGATGCGTTCAATGACAGCGAGTCGTTTTCCATCGCGGCAGCACCTGATCTTACTGCTTGTCTTGGGGTCCACTCTCCAGTTGATCCTGGCTTGGCCCATCGACCAGCCGGGCACCATGGACTCCCACTACTACTACGCCAGCGGCCGGAGCCTGCTTCAGAACCGCGCCTTTATCGAGCCCTACATCTGGAACTACCTCGACGACCCGGCCGGCCTGCCCGCGCCCAGCCACCTCTACTGGATGCCCCTGCCCTCCATGCTGGTAGCGGCGGCCCAATGGATCCTTGGCTCCTCATTCAAGGCCGCCCAGATTCCCTTTCTTCTGCTCGCGGCCGGACTGCCCCTCATCAGCTACGCAACCAGTTGGACCCTGTCCCACAACCGGCGGCACGCGCTGGTGGCGGGGCTGCTCACGGTCTTTAGCGGCTTTTACCTGCCGTACTGGACCATCCCGGAAACCTTTGCCCCCTATGCCGTTCTGGGCGGTCTGGCCCTGTACGCCATGGGGCGCTGCGCGCAAAACCCGGGCGGCCGCTGGTGGCCCCTGGCGATCGGATTGTTGGCCGGATTGGGTCATCTGTGCCGAGCCGACGGAGTGTTGTTGCTCCTGGTAGGCATACTCTTCACGGCCGCCACTCGTTCCTCTGCCAGACCCCGAACTCGCCCATCTCCGGTTCTCTTGCTGCTCGCCGGCTATCTGCTGGTCATGACCCCCTGGTTCTTCCGCAACTGGCTGATCATCGGCGCGCCACTATCATCGGCCGGGACCAAGACCGTCTTCCTGCGCAGCTATGACGAGTTATTCAGCTATGGCACGCCATTGACCCTGCAACGCTACCTCGCCTGGGGCTGGGGAAACATCCTGCTCTCCAAGCTGGCGGCCGGGTGGGATAACCTGCAAACCTTTGTTGCGGTCAACAACCTGATCTTCCTGACCCCGCTCTGCTTGATCGGAGCCTGGCAACTGCGCCAGCGGCGGTTCCTCTGGCCATCGCTGGCCTTTGGCGTCATGCTCTACGGCGCCATGACCTTGATATTCACCTTCCCCGGCGCGCGGGGCGGCGTGTTCCACTCTAGCGCGGCGCTGCTGCCGGCAATCTTTGCCGTCTCGATGGTGGGGCTGGATGCGGCCGTAGAGTGGGCAGCCAGTCGGCGCCCGCAATGGAACCGGCAGGCGGCACAGCGCTTTTTCAGTGTGGGCGTGGTCCTGCTGGCGGCCGGCATGAGCGTTTTCATCTATCATAGCAAAGTGGTGGGCAGCGGCACGTGGGCTGACCCCGCCTGGAACCATACCGATGCGGCCATGATAGAGGTTGGAGACTGGCTGCAAGCGCAGGAAGTAGGCGAACCGGTGGTAATGGTGGGAAACCCGCCCGCCTTTCACTATCACACCGGCCTCCAGGCAATCGTCATACCCAACGAGGGCGTGGAGAGAACGCTGCAAGCCGCCCGGCGCTACGGAGCCGGCTACCTGGTGCTGGATCAGAACCGGCCGGAACCTTTGGCCGCGCTTCACGCGAGGAAAGAGAACCATCCAGCTTTGCACAGTGTGTGGGATGCAGAGATGGGTGGGCCACTGGGATCGGTGGTGTTTCAAATCCTGGATGAACCATGAGTCTCGAATGGATCGACTCGTGCGGCTGGGGACCCACTCGGCTGGCACGGGCCCCAGTCGCGCCGATCTTTTGTGTGCGTATCCTAGCGCCAGCGCCACTCACAGCAGCGAGACGAAGCCTGTGGGGGCGCCCGCGGCAGCTGGTTGGGCCAGCAACAGTGGCCGCTTGGTGTGCGATGGTCAATGATCCGCCAGCCGCCCAGGTCAACCGTCCCGGCAAGATGCAGTTGTCATTGATCCGAATGTCGGCCGGCCGCGCCCCGTCGACGACTGTGGCCTTGCCACAAAGCTCTGCTGGAGGCAGGCAGAGCACTGGCCGTCAGACAGCGGGCCCCGCGCAGCCAGGGTGCGTCGCATGACCTCAGGCTGCTATCCCACGGATGGCGGCAGACTGTCTTGTGCCCCCCTTTCCGCGACACCGGTGATTTGTCAACAGCAAGGGCGACTTGTCCTCTCCGGAGAAGCGCAGATGCCGCTGTTTCAGGGACCGGCTGATCGACCCGACTTGTACTCCAGTGCAGTCCTGACGACGTCCTGCCTGAGACCCAGGGGTTTCTACCCCAAGTCCAGACAATGAGACAATCTTCCGTCAAAACAGACACCCCTTTCAGGGAGCAGCATTCAATAACCGTGCACGTACTCCTGTATCCCACTATTCTCGCTGTCGCGCTTGGGCTTGCACGCTGCACATTCGTTGTGATTACACCCCTGCGTTCTCTTGCTATGTCCCCGTGGTTGATTGATGACAGCTTCATATTCATGCGAATTGCCCGCAATCTCGCTCTCGGGCGCGGCTATTCCTTTGACGGCACGAACCCAACTAGTGGTGCCCCTCCGCTATGGACATTGCTCACATCGCTAGGCCACATCTTTCTACATCCAGAAGCGGCCGCCAAAGCGACCATCATAGCGTCGCTAGTGTTTGGCACAGCTTCCACCATTCTCGTATTCAGCTTGGCATACCGGTTC
>DAOUVM010000122.1 GCA_030667645.1 Ardenticatenales bacterium
ACACTGACCAGTGGATTGCCGACTCCCGCGGTAGTAGCAGTGACCACGGGCCGCGCTGTTGCCTTGACCGCGTGGACGCCGCCGGCGAGAAACAGCCCACATGCCAGCGCGAGTACCGGGTGAATGTCGGTGATGACCTTGGCGTTGGCAGCAAAGAGGATCGCCCCAGCCGCCGGTCGGATGACGGTATGGATGATGTCGTTGACGGTGTCGGCCGCCGGGATCTTGTCGACCGTCATCTCTATGAGCAACAGAACCGCCAGCAACCCAATCGCCCACCAACTGGTGAGCGCATCCCATGGCTGGCGCAATAGGATCAGATCCCACCCCGTGATGACGGATAGGCGACCGAGGGTCGCCACCACCAGCAGTGGGATATAGGCGTTCAACCCCGCGCTTGTCGAGAGACCAAAGGCGCCCGCAATTCCGCCGATTCCTGCCAAAAGTTCGGCCATCGCCCAACCTCCTATCAAAATGGGTGGCGCTGCACAGACCTGCAATGAGCTGCTCGCCCACACTGCTTTCTCACGAGGGCAATCCCGGCAGGCCGCTCAGGACGCCCGTCAGAGCGTACCGCATCACGTCAACAATTCCGATGAGTGCCAGACTAGACGCCAGTCCAACCAGGAGCGCAGGGATCAGGTCTGGCCAACTCTTGGCGGTGTTTTCGCGCCGAGAAAGAACCAGGACCATGACTGTGATGACGATGGTTAACACCACAACGATCCCTGCCGAACTGATCAGCGCCACCGGGTATAGGATGATCCGCAGGCCGGTTGAGGCCAGGCCAACGACCCCCAGTGCAAGCAGCACCAGGCCGCCCAGTTCACGAAAGCCGCGCAGCACGCGGACCGGCGGGCGATCTGAAAGGCGCCAGAACGTCCCTGTCGCCACCGGGTAGAGAATGCTTCCCATCATCAACCCGTTGAGGGTCCCGGTGAGCAGCCGCAGAGTATTGTGGGGCTCGTAGAGCCCCTGCCGGCCCGGGAATAGATTGATATAGGAATTGAGGCCATCTATTGCCATCAGAACGGAAAAACTCACCAGCGTCAACAGCACGGGCAGCGGGGGTAGCTCAGTGGCCCTGCGTCGGGCGATCAGGAATGTGCCCAGAGCCAGCATTGCGCCCAGGTAAGTGCCGGTGCAGCGGGCGCAAAGAGGCAGCGGCCGCTCGCCGACGAGCAGCGAGTGGCTCGGAATCCGATGGCAAATGGCGTACCCAACCATGTCTGCCTTGTTCAACAAACCCGCCGGCGTCGCCAGCACGAAAAGGACGACCACACTCAGGGAAAGGGCCACCAGCGTCCGCCTTTGCCATCCCCTGGGTCTTGCTGGAAGGGCAAACTGTTCGTCCGGACTGTGTGGACACTCCGCCGCATCCGGTGGTTTCTCCGCCTCGCGGCCGGCCGGTGCAACCGGTTTGGCGTCAGCGTCAGGCTCGTGCATGGATAGCTGCATCAGAGGGAATCAGATCACGCTAGTCTGTTTCGGATCAGACCGGTGATGCGGAAGCATCTGAGTCCGAATGCGCCCAGCGCTTTACGTTTCATCCAATGCGTTCCGTACCGTCCGGTACAGGATCTCTGCCTTGAGTTCAGCATGCGTATAGCAGGGTGCCCCCATCCGATCAGCCAGTTGCTGGGCCAGACCCTGGTCAAACGCAGCATGTTCCATATTGACGACCACGGAGCGGATTCCTTGCTCTTTGATGAGCACTGCCACCTGGAAAGCTTCCTGCTGTGGCGGCAGGTCCGTCAAGCTGACATTTCCCGCTCCGTCAGTGAGCAGGATCACCATCGGCATTACGTCTGGGTGGACTCGCTTCTCCTGGTTGACCACCTTGAGCGCCAGCGTCAGCCCGGCTGCCAGGGGGGTTTTCCCCCCTACCGGGATATCGGTCAGCGCCTGTCGCGCCAGATCGATCGAATGGGTGGGCGAAAGCATCACCTTGGCGTCGTTCTTCTGAAACACCACCAGCCCCACCCGGTCCCGACGCTGGTACGCATCGGTGAGCAGCGAAAAGATGGCTCCTTTGGTAGCTTCCATGCGCTCTGCAACCGCCATGCTCCAACTGGCGTCGACCACGAACAGCACCAGGTTGGCCGCCCGGCGGACGCGGATCTTTCGCTGGAGATCATCTGTCCTCAGAGCCAGGGCTACCTGCTCCTCGGCCGGGCCGGACTGTTCCGAGGACCTGGCGCGCTCCTTCTGGTAGGGCGCGGCCGCTCGAAGCGTGGCGTCGAACGCCAGGTCGCTGGTGTCGCCCTTGGCCGGTTCCGACTGGACGTAGCGACCCCGCTTGCGCTTGGTGCGGGTCTGGCTGCGCCGGCCGGCGCTGCTGCGGCTCAATCGATCAAGCGGCGTGTCCAGTCGCCGTGCCTGAAACTGCTCGCCGGTCTCTACCGGGTCGCCCCCCTCCCACCATTGGCCGGTCTGTGGGGTCCCAGGAATGACCTGACGGGCGGGGTGTGTTTCCGGTTGAGCCTCGGGCTTGCCGGTCTCGTTCTCTAGGGTAGCTTTTTTTTTTCCGAACCCGACTCTTCGTCGGTCTCGGAATCGGCGTCCGGGAGAGTGTCGTGATGTTCAGCGCGGGCAGCGTCCAACTGGGTCTGCAATTCCGCGGCATTGATATCGGCTTTCTGGAAGGGCTGGCGCTTGAGCCGGTGGGGGAGGGCCAGTTCGGCCGCCAGCAGGATGTCGCGGTCTTCTATCGACGGCCGCCCCTCAAACGCCGCATGAGCACGAGCTGCTTTGAGGATCACCAGGTCCGCCCGGTGACCATCCACGTTCAAGCTAGCGGTAAGAGTGGCGATGGTCGACAAATCATGACGCGAGTAGCGAACGCCGTCCATCATGCGGCGGGCGCGGGCAATCTCCTCGGAAAGTTCCCGATCGCGGGGCGCCCATTCGGCGCCAAAGGCTGCTGGATTGGATTCGAACTCGGTATTCCGCTCCAGGATCGCCACCCGATCCGGTACGTTGCCTATACCCCGGATGTCCACACACAGAGCAAAGCGGTCCAGCAACTGTGGCCGGAGATCCCCCTCTTCCGGGTTCATGGTGCCAACCAGGATAAAGCGGGCGGGATGGGCAAATGAGATGCCTTCTCGCTCCACCACGTTGATTCCCATTGCGGCCGAGTCAAGCAGCAGGTCGACCACGTGGTCGTCAAGCAGGTTGACCTCATCCACGTAGAGCAGGCCGCGGTTGGCCGCGGCGAGTACACCCGGATCAAAGTGACGTTCCCCCTTTTGGATCGCCTTTTCTATGTCCAGCGTCCCCACGACGCGGTCCTCGGTGGCGCTCACGGGCAGGTCTACAAAGCGCGTGCGGCGAGTTGCCACCGGCGGCTCCTCTCCGGCCGCAATCCGGTCACGGCACTCATCGCACAGGCGATCGGATCGGGCGGGGTCGCAGCTAAAACGGCAGCCATCGACGACCGAGATCTCTGGCAAAAGCTCCGACAGCGCGCGGGCGGCCGTCGATTTCGCCGTGCCACGTTCGCCCCGAATCAGCACGCCGCCAATCCGCGGGCTGACGGCGTTGAGGATCAGAGCACGCATCATGCGCTCTTGGCCTACGATCGCGGAAAACGGGAACACTCGGCTTTCAATTGACATACAGGCTCCAATGGGTCTGTCTCTTCAAGCTGCGGCACACCGCCAGAGGTGCCGGCCGCAATCTACATGGTGGGCAAGGGCTCTCGCTCGGCCACCGGTCAACTTGGCATCGGGCAGCCGTTTGAAAGCGCCTGCCACCGGCACGGGGCCAGCCATCACAGCCCTACTGACGGCACTCGAAATCCGATTCCGTCACACTCGCGCAGATTATACCGGAAAAGGGATGCGCTGCGTAGGGCCGGCGCACCGACCCTGCGCAGTCTATGTACTCGGTGCCACTGGGAGAGGCAGGACCCATGCGTCTTGTCCGAGTGCATGGTTTTGGGTATGATTGCCAATGATGGGCGACGCGAGAACCAGGCGAGTTGATCGGGCGGTGCTGTTGGCGATTTTGCTGGCGGCCGCTTTTTTACGTCTCTACCGGTTGGAGGAGGTCCCTCCTGGGTGGCGTGATGACGAGCTAATCAACTCTTTGGTCATCTCCCAGCATGTGTTGGATGGCGATTGGGCGGTCTTTTACCCCGATGCTTCCGGGCACGAGTCGCTGTATCACCTCCTCAATGCGGGGATGATGGCCCTCTTTGGTCCCGGCGTGGAAGGCATTCGCTGGCTTTCGGCCATCCTGGGTGTACTCTCGGTCGCGCTCACGTTCGTGCTAGCCCGGCAGCTCTTTGGCCGGCCGGTTGCTTTCGTCGCCGCAACTGCCCTCGCTCTTGCATTCTGGTCGTTGATGTACAGCCGGGTTGGGCTGCGCCATGTCAGCCTGCTGCCCTTGATGTTGGGGGCTTGGTCAGCTTTCTGGAGGGGCGTACGGATCAACGACGAATTGCGCGAGACCCATTCGTCGTCACCCGGCCGCCGGCATTTCTGTCTCGCCGGAGTGCTATTGGGCATCAGCTTTTACACTTATTTTGCCTCCCGTGGCCTGCCGTTGATACTGCTAGCGTTGGCGGTGTATTGGTTGCTGTTTGATCGGCCGGCTTTCTTCCGGCATTGGCGAGGGTTGGTGCTGGTACTGGTAGTTGCGGCCGCCCTGGCCGTTCCGCTCTTGCTCGCCCAGAGGCAGACACCCGAGATGGCTGGCCGTGTGGAGGAGATAGCAGTCCCGCTGGTAAGAGCCAGCGAGGGCGATTTCGAGCCGCTGCTCCGTCACGTTCGGATCACACTCGGCATGTTCCACGCTGATGGCGACGACGAGTGGCTGTACAACATCCCCCACCGGCCGGTGTTCGATTCTTTTGGGGCGCTGTTGTTCGTGACCGGCTTGCTCATCAGTCTCTATCGAGTTCTGCCATTTGGCAACGCCAGGTACAGGACCGAGAGCGCCTTTCTTCTGCTCTGGCTTGCGGGCGGGCTTTTCCCTGGATTCATCAGCGTTCCGCCGGCCAGCCTGGGACATACGATTGTTGCCCAACCGGCCGTCTATATGTTGCCGGCCATTGCGATTGCGACCGTCGGGGATTGGGGCCGGCGATGGGTTTCTGGCGGGCAGGGCGCAACGCGGCCGGAAGCGCCTGCCCGCATGGCGGCGGGGGGCGCCGTTGTTCTGGCGGTTCTCTTTCTCGTGAGCAGCGGCGCCCGCGATCTCGAGGATTACTTTACCGTCTGGCCAGAGCGGGGGATGGTTCGTCTCCTGTACCGGGCCGATATCCGTGACGCGGCCCGGTACCTCAACGATCATACCGGGATATCCGATGTGGCATTTGCCGGCTCGCTTGCTGGCCCCTGGGATCGGCAGGCGCTGTTGGTGGACCTGGAGCGCCCGCTGGCGGATCGCTGGTTTGACCCCCGTCGGGCGCTGGTCTATCCCGGCCGAGGAGGGCATCTCGTCCTGACCAGTTTTCCAGAGCTCGCTGGAGAGCTGTATCACTTCCTTGAGCAGACTGCCGAGCCAGTCGCCGACCAGGGCGCTTTCAAGGTATACTCGCTCCGCCATCAGCCGCTGTTCACGCCGAACGGGCTGTTGGATGGGCAGCCCGTTCGGTTTGACAATGGGCTGCTGCTAATTCATCTGGAGCATCTGCCAGGAGGGGTGCTGACCGGGTGGCAGGCTCTGTCCCCACCCTTTGGAATGCCGGCGTTCACTCTGGTGAGTAACCCGCCTCCGCCGGGCGTGGAAACCCGACCGCGCCTGGCGGTCTTTGTCCACTGGCTGGACCGGGAAGGGGCCGTAGTTGACGGCGACGACGGCCTGTGGGTCGATCCGTATTCACTCCAGGCGGGCGACACGTTCCTTCAGCTTCACCGGCTGCAGGCGCCGCAAACGGACGGGGATTACCAGTTGGAGCTTGGCCTGTACGATCCGGTGACAGGAGATCGTGTACCTCTGTCCACCGGCGGCGACCGGCTCCTGGTTGGCTATTCGCAGCAATGAAAACGTCTCGGGTGATCGTTCTCATCTTGCTGGTGGCGGCCGTTCTGCGCCTCGCGGATCTGGTTGGGGTTCCTCCAGGATTGGAGCACGACGAAGTAGCGAACTGGCTGATTGACCGGGACATCCTCTCCGGCCGCCACGCGCTTTACTTTACCGAGGCATATGGACATGAGGCCGGCTACCACTATCTGCAGGCGGCGGCGGTCGCTCTCCTGGGCGATCATGCCCTCAGTCTGCGGCTACCCTCGGTCTTCCTGGGGCTGTTGGGGATCGCGATCAGCTTTGCTTTGGCAAGGCGGCTCTTTGGCCAGCGAGTTGCTCTGATCAACGCAGCCCTGCTTTCGGTTCTCTTTTGGCCCGTCTTCTTTGGGCGACTGGGAGTGCGCGCCATCTCTCTTCCGGCCGTTTCGGGATTGGCGGCCTGGTTCTTTCTGCGGGGGTTGGAGATCGGACCCAGAACCGGAGTGCACCCGCAGGGCAAATGCCCGCTGGTTCGCCGGCTGTCGGCGTTCTGTCTTGCCGGCGTCATCGCCGGAGCCAGCCTCTACACCTACATGGCCGCTCGCATCGTTCCCCTGATATTCGTCCTCTTTGTGCTCTACCTGGGGCTGTTTCACCGGCCGCTTGTTCGGCGTCATTGGCGCGGCGTGGTGCTGTTCTT
Organism: Ardenticatenales bacterium; assembly: GCA_030667645.1. Taxonomy (GTDB): domain Bacteria; phylum Chloroflexota; class Anaerolineae; order Promineifilales; family UBA4811; genus GLR113. The sequence goes on from DAOUVM010000122.1 coordinate 6,656, forward strand.
TGCCCTCATGGCAGCGACGGCCGCTCCGCTTGGCATCTGGCTACTCGGTCACCCGGGAGCAGAGTTCCGGATCGCCGAGATCAGCCAGCCGCTGGATGCGATGCTACGAGGAGACCTGCGACCAGTGGCGGAAAATGGGCTGAAACTGCTGGGCTTTTTCGGTTGGCGGGGCGACCCGCTCGTCCGGCAGAACATCCCCGACCGGCCGGTCTTTGATGTTCTGGGCGCTGTTCTGTTCTACTCGGGTGGATTGCTCGCCCTCTGGCGTTGGCGCCGGCCCGAGTATGCATTCATCGTTATCTGGCTAGCCCTGTCCCTCACCCCTAGTCTGGTCACGGCCGATGCCCCCAGCTCAATCCGCTGTATCAACGGGTTGGTGGTCGTGGGTGTATTTGCGGGGTTGGCGGTCGAATCACTGGAAACAAGAGTCCGAAGCCTGATGCCGGCGGCCAAACGCCCGGGAGAACGCTGGGCCAGTGCTCTACTGGGCATCTGGCTGTTTGCCACCATGACCTGGACGGTACGAGACTATTTCGTCCGTTGGCCGAGCGGTGATGACGTGCAATTCGTTTGGCAAACGGCGTTGCGGGATGCGGCCGCAGCGCTGGACGCCGATCCAGAT
>DAOUVM010000006.1 GCA_030667645.1 Ardenticatenales bacterium
ACCACCGATCACGGAATGCTCGCGTTGCTGCTCGGTTGGGTGTTTGGATCATTTCTGCAGGGGGCCAGTGGTTTCGGCGTGCCAGCGGCCGTGGTGGCCCCGCTGCTGGTAGGACTGGGGATGCAGGCCGAGCGGGCAGTCGTGATCGCGCTGGTGGGACATGCTTGGGCGGTGACTTTTGGCTCGCTGGCGTCCTCGTTCCTGGCGTTGATGGCGGCGACGGGCCAGGCCGGCCCGGACCTGGCACCCTGGAGCTCATTGATGCTGGGAATCGTAGGTTTTGGCTGTGGGGCGGCCGTGCTCTGGGCGGCAGGAGGGTTGCGTGGCTGGCTCCGGCGGGCGGCCCTCTGGGCTCTGCTTGGACTGGTGATGGGCGGAGTTCAGTTTCTGCTTGCCTGGCTGGGACTGTACACCATCGCAGCCTTTCTGGCCGGACTGGCGGGCCTGGGTGTCATGATGGTGGTGCTGGGCCGGAGGAGCAGCCGGACAGGTGAGAGCGCCATCAGATCGCGCCTGGCATGGTGGGCGCTGGCTCCCTACGGGCTGCTGGTTGCGATTGTGGTCTTGGGACAGACGGTCCTGGCGGATGCATTGGATTTTGCCGTTATTCAGCCGTGGTTTCCCGAGATGAGCACTCTGTCAGGATGGATAGTGCCGGCCGGTTACGGCCGCAGCATCAATGTCTTTGGACATGGCGGGGCGCTACTGGTTTACACCATTCTCATCACGTGGCTGGTTTACAGAGTTCAGGGGCGATTCAAGCCGGGCGCCGGCCGGCGTATCCTGCAGAACACCATGCGGGGGGCGGTCAAATCGTCGATTGGGATACTCACCATGGTCGGAATGGCAGTGATGATGGAAAACTCGGGAATGACTCACCTGCTGGCTGAGGGAATCAGCCGGGGAGTGGGCCGCGCTTTTCCCCTTGCTGCTCCGCTGATCGGTGCGCTCGGGGCATTCATGACCGGAAGCAACACCAACAGCAACGTCGTCTTTGCAGGAATGCAACAGCGGACGGCAGTCATCCTTGGCCTCAATCCACTGATCATCCTGGCAGCTCAGACAGCCGGAGGCGCAATCGGCGCCCTCTTTGCGCCGGCCAAGGTGATTGTCGGATGCTCCACTGTCAATCTGGGTGGCAAGGAAGGCGGGGTGCTGCGGCACGCACTTGCCTACGGACTCGCGATATTGCTGATGGTGTGCCTGACCACGTGGGCGGCCATAGCGCTGACCTAGGTGTGTCCTCGGCGAGGGGAGATTCTTGATGGTAGAACTGGTCGATATCACTTCCAAGCTGGCAACATGGGTCGATGCGCTGCGTGCGGTAGCTCAAACGGGTCTAGCTTTTGACCCCCACACCTATGACCGTGAGCGGTATGAGGAACTGCTAAAGCTAGCGGCCGAGATGGCGGCTACCATCAACGGCCGAACGGGGCTAGATCCGGTACTGGCCGCCGAGCTAGAGTCCCACTGGAAAGCCGATGTCCGAGCAGGTGTGCCCGGCTATGTGACCCCCAAGGTGGGTGTGGGTGCGATTGTCTTCAACGAGCGGGATGAACTGCTGTTGATTCAGCGATCTGACAGCGGTAGCTGGCTCTATCCGACCGGTTGGCTGGACGTCGGGTATACGCCGGGAGAGACGGCCGTCAAGGAAGTGGAAGAAGAAACCGGTCTGTTGGTAGAGCCCGAAAGGCTGATGGGTGTCTATGACGGTCGCCGCCGCAGGTACCCAATGCACTTTCACATGATCAGCGTGATGATCTGCTGCCGTTTGGTGGGGGGAGTACTATCTCCCCATCCGCTCGAGGTGATGGAGGCTGGCTTCTTTTCCTTTGAGCGGCTGCCGCAACCGCTTCATCTCGGCGGGAGTTGGGTTCAAGATGTCTTTCGTTTTCATCGGGGTCAGCAAGAGCCAGTATTCGAGTAACCCACGGGGGCTTTGCCGTTCCTTCCGACCGGTTACCTGCCGCAAACCAGCCAACTCAGAAAGGCATGGAAAGGCGGCTCACGGTACCCCAGGCGCAGTGCCTCGTCCGGAGGGATTTCCGCCAGTGTGCGGGTTTCACCGGTTGCGGTAAAGATGGCATTGTACCCCCCTCCCGTGGGTTCATCGTACGAGGGGGCCACCCAATCCGGCAGGCCAGGTAACCAGCACTCCTGCATAGATATCCGACCCGAGAGCCTCCGGCTCCAGATGACGGGTTCTGCATCCGGCGCTGCATAGGCAACAGCCGAGGTGATCCACGCCTGGCGGTTCTGCTGCCCTTCCAGTGCGCGCAGGATACTGCGCCGGCCATGTTCCTTCAGATAGACGCCAGCCGACACACCGGGCCGGCCATCCAGAGCGTCCACCTCAAAGGTCGTGTCCTCCGCCAGGATTGGGCAACCCACCCGGTCGGCTACGGCCGCCGCACCATTGCCGGCGATCTCGGCCGCTGATGAGCTTGCTTCAGTGTAGCGGCCCGCGTCTCCGAACAGGCTCACCGCCGAGACAACCGTGAGCCCGAAATCACAGCGCTCAATCACGTAGCGCAGTTGCGCCAACTTGGCAAAGTTGCGGGTGGCAAACACGATCTGGCTAGCCACGGAGTGCCTTTTCGAGCTCAAAGTGAGTTGTCAACCTCCCATTGGACAGCGACCATATCCGGGTGGCAAACCTCTTTACAAAGTAACGGTCATGGACTACTGCCAGAATGGTTCCCTCAAACGCGGTCATTGCTTGCTCAAACCTCGCCCGGCTGGGGATATCGAGATGGTTGATCGGCTCGTCCAGCAAGAGGCAATTGCAGCCGGTGGCCACCAGGCGGGCCAACACCAGTCGCGCCCGTTCGCCGTAGCTCAGATCGCCAATGGGAACAAACACGTCATCGCCCGCAAAGAGAAAGCAGTGTAGAAACGAGCGCACCTCCGTCTCTGACATGGCCGCCTGGTGCCGGATGGTGTCGAGCGGAGTACTCTGGGGGTCCAGGTTCTCCTGTTCCTGGGCATAGTAGCCGAGACGGACGTTGGCGCCCAACCGGACGCGGCCGGCCAGCGGTTCCAGTTGTCCGTGTACGACGCGCAGGAGAGTGGTCTTGCCGGAGCCATTCGGTCCCACCAGCGCCACCCGCTCGCCGGCGCCGAGAACCTGATTGACGCCGCTGAACACAGGCACCTTGCTGTAGCCGGCCGCCAGATCCTCCAGGATGATCACATCCTGACCGGTGGAGGGTGTGTCCGGGAATTCCAGCTTCATTTGCCAGCGCCGGCCCGGCTTTTCGACGCCCTCCTTCTCCAGTTGCCGCTCCAGGCGCCGGCGCTGGACCGTGGCCCGGCGTGCAATACCCTTGGCAATCTTGCGAGTGGCAAAATCGGTGGTTCCCCGCTCTATGCTGCCGGCATAATTGCCGAGCCGATGCACGTCCATCCGCACCTTTGCAATGCGCTCCTGCTGATCCTTGAAGGCCGCCCACTGTTTCTCGCGTTCGCGGGTCTTTGTCCGGGAGTACTCGGTATAGGCGCCTGGATAGATGGATAAAGTGCGGGTATGGGGGCTCAATTCCAGAATGGTGTTGACGGTGCGGTCCAGAAACGTGCGATCGTGGGAGACAATCAGCGCAGCGCCCCGGTAGCGCCGCAGCCATTCTTCGAGCCACTCTAGCGCACCGATATCCAGGTGGTTGGTTGGCTCGTCCAACAACAGGAGTTGTGGGTTGTGGATCAGCAGCCGGGCGAGGCCGAGTCGCGTCTTTTGGCCGCCGCTAAGCGTCGCCACCGGCGCATCAAGCGCGGATGCCCCCAGCCCGAGCCCGGCCAACAGAGCTTGGGCGTCGTGAGAAGCCGTCCGGCGGGCAGCAGCGGCTTCCAGCCTGGCCACGGCCTGGCCGTAGGCGTCCACCAACTGCGCCTGTTCAGCTGAACCGGCCGTGGATAGCGCCTCCGCCAGGGCCGCCACGTCTGCTTCGGCCGATTCCAGTTCCGATGCACCAGCGTGCAGCAGGTCAGCCAGTGTGTCTGCCCGATCGTAGCTCAGGCCTTGCTCCAGGAAACCGAGTCGGAGGTCGGGAGGGTCAAGCCGAACCGACCCGCCGTCCGGCCGCTCGTCGCCGGCGATGATACGGAGTAGAGTCGTCTTGCCGCAGCCATTGGGGCCAACCAACCCCATTCGGTCGCCGGGGTTGATAACCAGCGAGACCTTTTCGAGAATCGTATTATCGCCGTAACGTTTACCAATACTGGATAGCTGAAGCACGGCGGTGTTGCTCCTGTCCCGGTCCATGCGCCGGGAGGTACCGCGAAGCGCCAATCGCGGGTCAGAGAACCAACAGAGCCGTCGGGCGCACGCTCCCACGGCTCGATATCAATGCCCGTCGTTCAGGCCAGGGAATCAGCTTTGCAGGGCACCCATACTGCTATTGTGCTGTCCGCTGTTCTTCATCTCCAGCCTCTCCTTCAAAGAGATAGTCCCAATCTACCTTCTAGCCCAAGGTCAAGGCCCCGCCAGACTCAACACCTTCTATCCATTCGGTTTCCACTAAAATACTGCGTTGCGTTCGGCCTTTCTTGTCCTCTTCTTCAACCCTGAGTTGAGGATGACACGGTCCGGGACGACGACCTTGATATCATTGGTTCCCTGGCGAAACATGACCTCGCCCTCTGCTAGGATGTCCACCAGTTGATGCAGAAAGCTGACGATGCCTTGCCTGTCTTTCCTCTCTCTAGTTTTGAAAAGCACGATTTCCTGTCCCCCTGGTGACCTCCTGCTAACTGAGACTAGTCAGACTCGTCCCCTGAGAAACGCCGGGCCATTAGTTTGACGGCAACAAAACCGCCAATGAGCATCACGCTAAAGCCGATTACCGCCAGGTCAAAGTAGTCTTCCAGAAACGCCTTTACCGGCTCACCAAAGAGCATGATGGTCAGCCCTACCAGGAAAAAACGGCCCCCACGACCCAGAGTGGATGCCACGATAAAGCGCTTCAGGTCCAGGCCAAAGACGCCGGCCGAGATGGAAAACAGCTTGTAGGGGATGGGCGTAAAGCCAGCCAAACCGACCGCCCAGACGTCGTGACGACGATATTGGTTCTGCACCATGGCGATCTTGTCCGGCTTGAAGAAACGCTGAAGTAACGGTCGTCCCCCCTTGGCGCCGATGAAAAAGCCCAGGACTCCGCCCACGGAAGAGCCGACTGTGGCCACGGCCGCAAAGAACAGCGCCTGACCGATATTGCTCAACGCCAGTGGAATCATCAACACATCCGGCGGCACCGGAAAGAATGACGACTCGGCCAGAGCGATAGCAAAGAGTGCAATCGCACCAAACGGGGAATCGGCCCAACCAGCGGTCCACGCTACCAATTCGCGCAGAAATTCCATAAGTTTCTCCTCACAAGGGTTTCAATGATCTTCTCGGTTGAGAAAGAGCTAGTAATAAGCATTTGATTGGATGATGCATCAGGTGCACTCCGGCCACAAGAGTGCCAAGTTGCTGTTGAAGAAGCACCAGGAGCAAGGTGGCAAGAGTAGCCCGAGTCTGGTGCGCATTCTATCGTCCACGGCAGCGGCGAGCCATCTGATGGACGCTCTCGATCGGCCCCATCAAGGTGAGGTGATCGCCCATCTTCAGCACCGTCGCGCCACGTGGATAGATCACTTCGCCGTCGCGCCGCGCCAGGACGATCATCAGCTTCTCCGGCAACCTGATATCTCGCAAGGGACGCCCCGCCAGGAGAAAGTCAGTCGCAACAAAAGGGAGGCAATGAACTTGATGGCATACGCCAGGAATAGCAGCACCGGTACCAGCAGCAAGGTGCGTGGCGAGCCAATTACTGCTGCCAGGTCAAAGCGCACCCCTACCATCACAAAAAAGATAGGGATCAAGAAAGCATAGCCGAGCACATCCAGCCGGCGGCGCAGGTTGGTGCTTCCCTTGCCAGACAACAAAGAGATCAGGCTGCCTCCAAGAAACGCCCCCAGGATCATCTCGACCCCCAAGTGCTCAGCCAAGACGATGAATCCCAGGCCGATCGCGAACGCCCCGCGCACATCGATCTGTGCGATATTTTGCGCGAGGCCGTTCATGAATTGCGTGCCGAAAAACCGTTTCCGAAGCGTGCGAGCCACGCGATAGGCCGCGCCAAAGGCCAGGAACAGAACCAGGACCAGGAACACTTCCGGCGTCAATCCCTGTGTGTGCAACACTACGTAGACGCTGACTAGTAGCATAGTGGCAAAGTCGGCCGCCACTGCGGCAACCAGGAGCGCCTGCCCGTAAGGGCTTTTGGTCAAAGCCCGCTCTTTGAGTACCGGAACCACCAGACCCAAAGATGTGGTGGAGAGGATCAGCGCCATCAACCAGGGATCGTCGGCCGAATCCAATTCACTCAACCCCCACCCTGCCAAGAGTCCCATCACCAAAGTCAGGGCAAAAGCCAATAGCCCCAGAGGGCTGCCAAGGCGTTCCCTGAAGGAGACTCGCCCGGTTCCTCTCCGGGGCATGAGGGTGTCGAAATCCACTTCTATCCCGGAAAGAAACATAAGTAGGCAAAACCCAGTAGCGACAGCACTTCCAGCACCGGGTCGTGACCAACCAATCGGAGCCCACTCTGACCGACAACCATCCCAGCCACGATCTCGCCGACCACAGTGGGGATGCGGACTCGGCGTATACGCGAGGTTACAACAGGAACCAGAAAGGCTAACCCTATGACGATGAGCAACGGGATGAAAGACGTTTCTTCCATATGCTACAGTGCGCTTCTTTGGGCTTGTACCAACATGATCAGCGCCATCAACGTTGGCAAGCCGAGCTTGGGACGTGAATCCAGAGGACCCAGCTCCTGCCAGCACAGGCGGCATGTCTGGGTGGCAGTATGGATCGCAACCCGACCCACACTACCCCCTTTTTCACTCTCGTGGTTGTTCAGATGCGTCATTGACCCGGCGCTCGCGCCGACGTCGAGATTCGGGCGGCAAGCGGTTCGCTTCTGGCCAACATACTACTGGCGGCCGATTCCCCGGTAGATGAATCCCGCTTTCTTCAAGTCGGAGGGATCATAGATATTCCGGCCGTCCACAATGACTGGCTGTTTCATCAGTTCCCTGACCCTTTCGAGATCAAGTTGCCTGAACTCATTCCATTCGGTGCAGATGACGACAGCATCGCAACCACTCACGAGTTCGTACGCGTCCTTGGCCAACTCGATGTTTGGGATCACCCTTCCTGCCCACTCCATGGCGACTGGATCATATCCTTTGACAGCGGCGCCGGCCTCTTGCAGCATGAGGCTGATGTCAATAGAGGGGGCATCACGCATGTCATCCGTGCTGGGCTTGAATGCCAGGCCCAGGAGGCCAACAGTCCGGCCGCTCAGATCGTCTCCCAGAATCTCCTGCGTTTTGAGCACGACTGTCTTGCGCTGGAATTCATTGATATCCATGACCGCCTGGAGAAGCTGCGGATGGCGACCCTTGACGTTCGCCATGTAGGCCAGTGCTTTCACGTCCTTGGGGAAGCAGCTTCCGCCATAGCCGATGCCTGCCCCGAGAAAGCTGGGACCGATCCGCTTGTCCAGTCCCATACCGGTCGTCACTTCCTGCACGTCCGCGTCCAGGTCTTCACAGATATTGGCGATCTCGTTGATAAAGCTGATCTTGGTCGCCAGAAAGGCGTTGGAAGCATACTTTATCATCTCGGCCGTGCGCAGGTTGGTGATCATGATCGGAGCCCGCAGCGGCAGGTGGAGCTGAGCGACCCTCTCGGCAGCCCCTGCGTCGCGAGAGCCCAGGACAGTCCGGTCCTGATTCATAAAGTCACTAATGGCCGTGCCCTCGCGCAGGAATTCGGGGCAGGAGACGACCCAAAAGGGAACCGTCCCTGGCTGCGCTTTGCGCACTATCTCTGCCACCCAGTCCCCTGTGCCGACCGGGACAGTGGACTTGTTGATGACGATGAGCGAGTGGTCCATCACTGCAGCCACGGATTCAGCCGCTGCCCGCACATACTGTAGGTCGGCTTCTCCATCCACGCCCTCTGGGGTTCCGACGCAGATAAAGACAAACTCGGCCTGATGGTCGTTGATCGCTTCCTCGTAAGAGGTTGTGAAAGAGAGCCGGCCTGCCATGAGGTTCCGATCCACCAGTTCCTTCAACCCTTGTTCGTAGATGGGCATGATCCCCTTGTTCAGGTCCGCAATTCGCTTCTCGTTGATGTCCAATCCGCAGACCCTGTTGCCAAGGTCGGCAAAGCAGGCCCCGGTGATCATACCCACATACCCGACGCCGATAACGGTGATGTTCTTCATGGTGCTCTCCTATTGAGATCCCCGATCATCCATCGCGAGTTTGGCTGCCCGTCGCCCGATCTCTACTGCATAGTTTGTGCCCCGATCCCAGGGATAGACCTGGCTCATATTGGCACAGTAGAGGCCCGGGATGGGAGTTCGGAGCGGGGGAATGTTTCGCGAATGGTTGATGAACGGCACCGGTTGAGCATAGTCAACCCGGAACAGGTAGCTGGTGCGCACCCAATCCGGGCTAAAGGCATGGTTGACCTGCTTGAGTGCTGGGAGGTTAAGGGCCAGCAACTCATCCTTGGTCAACTGCATGTAGGGATGCTCTGCCGGCATATAGTCGCCGCAATAGACAATATGGTCGCCGCCATAATGCTTCCGATCAATATAGTTGGTGTGTTCCACCAATCCCATAAACGGAAAGGGGTTTCGCGTCTTATCCACCGAGTTGGCGGGCAAGTTGAGCCAATAGGTATGGGGCATGAGTTGCTGCTTGAGGGCAAGGACAAGGACTTGAGCGCCCATTGATTTCAGGCCGCGCAACTGAGCCAGATAGGCCTCTGGCAACGAGCGGGCCATCTCCATTAGCCGCCCTGGACCAACAGTGGCGATGGCCGCTGTATGGTTGATTGCCTCTTCCCCCGCGTGAACAACAATCCCACCATCCGCGCCCCGCGTGATCGCCTGGACCGGCGTCCGCAATCGCAGTCCCGCCCCGTGGCGTACTGCTTGAGCGACCAGCGCGTCCACAAACCCCTGGAACCCGCCCTCGAAATAGCCCAGCCTGGGACTGCGCTTGAATATCCGGGCCCAGAACCAGGCCATATTCACCTGCCGGTAATAGTCGCCGAATTTGCTGATCAGCATCGGCTGCCATAGGCGCCGGTATGCTTCCGGTCCCATCCAACGCGTTGCCCATTCCTCAACCGTGATCCGTTCCAGTACCTGCCACCGGCGGGTGAAGCGCAGATAGAGTCCCGCCAGACCAAAACGAACCTTGGCAGGCCAGGAGAGACCCGGGTACCTCAGCACAGCAAGGGGACTATCAAATGGGTGGGCCCGCCCCTGGTGCCACATGGCAGTGATCGGCCGGGGAAAAAAGACCTTGTGGCCGGCCCCGATCTCGTTGATCAGCCCCAGCACATCGCTGTCTGACTGGAACCAGTGATGGTAGAATCGCTCCAAGGGCCAGTCCCACCTGGGGTCCTGGAAACCGGAAGCCAACCCACCGGGTTCGCCGGCCGCCTCGTAGACCGTTACGTCATGCCCGGCAAGAGCCAGGTCATGCGCGGCCGCCAGACCGGCCACTCCTGCGCCGATAACTGCGATGTTCATGGGCATACTCCAAGTTGAATGTCCACTCTTGGGAACCTGCCGTCCTCGATTCGCATCATCCACCACCACCTGCCTCGCGGTGTGCTTCCCCGGTCGCCATTCGAGCCAGTTCCGATCGGCCGGTGCCGGTGCGCCACATAAAGTAGAGCCCGGCCGCCGTTTCAGTGGACCAGAGTACGGCATGCAGCAAGGAGACGTAGGCAATCGCGAGGTTCTCGCCGACGACTGACCTTAGTGTCAGAATCACCGCCCCATCAAAGGTACCGATATTGCCGGGTGCCGAAGGTAGAGAAGTTGCCAGGTTGGCGGCGGCGCTCATCAGCATCAAGTGGTGGAAACCGACGTCAAGGCCGAATGCCGCCATCATCGTGCGGTACATCCCGGTTTCAAAAACCCACACGACAATGGAGAGGCAGAGCACGCCCGTGATCGAGCCAGCCGATTTGATGGCTGCAAAGCTGAGGATCAGCCGATTGGTTATCTGTTCTGCCTGCACCTGGAATCGGACGGGAATCACAGCACCGATGAGCCAGCTCGATACTCGCTGGATCTGGCGAGGCCAGAGGACCAACGCGTAAATGCCTGCCAGTGCAAGGCCAAAGAGGGCCAGCGCTCCCCACGCGAGTTCTTGCCATTCGGTCGGAATACCCCCGGTAAAGATCACTACAACCAAGAACAGGAGCATGGTCAGTCCATCAAAGACCCGTTCAATGAGGATGGAGGCGAGCGCCAGGGTGCCAGGCACACGGTTGAGCCGGTGGAAAAGCGCCCAGCGGACGACTTCACCCACGCGTAATGGGTAAATGTTGTTGGCGCCGCGCCCCATGGCCATGGTGGCAAGCATCTCGCCAAAGGGGATGGACCTCTCTGACCGAAAAAGGGCTTGCATCCGTACAGTCCGGGCAGCCAATGCACCGAGGTACAGGAGGACGGCCGGCGCTACCCAAGGATAGTCCGCCTGCTGGAGGGCACGCCAGATCTCGCCAAGGTCAAAGGTGCGAATCGCAATCGTCAGCGAGATGACACTGATCAACGCCCCAAGGACAATCTTCCAGTTCCGCCGCATCTGCTCTAGCACGCTAATCCTCACATACAAGGGGTGGAGAAAAAAAGCAAAGCACCGTCCCCTCTGCAGTCTCGCTGCGGCACAAGGAAAGCTGGCAGGGGTGGGGTTGGGGCACAGAGCGCCCTAACCCCATCTCTGCCGTCGCCGCAGACCCTTTTTCAACACACTCATATACACCGGCGTGAACAAAAGGGCGCAGTCCCGGGCTGACCGCCCGTTGGCTCCTTGGCGCAACAAAGGTGGGGCCAGCCAATTGGCTGGCCCCACCTCGTTCGATTGGCATTCCATGGATTCTGCAGCGGCTAGAAGGAATGGGGAAACCGGTCGCGGCTACCCGTCGGTGGGTAGCTGCACGTCAAGCCGGCGCTCCAGGTCAACCAGGGCGCCCTGCAACTGCAATTGGCGCAGGCTGTTGGTCAGGTCGCCGCGCGTTCGTTCCAGCACACCGCGCAGGACATCCGTCCGGCGGCGCAGCCCGTGCGTGATGGCGTCGGCAAAATCCACTGCCACCAATTCGGTGTAGATGGCGTCCATCGCTTGCAGCAGCCGCTCAGCCTCGTCAGAGTGCTCGTGACGGATGATGTCCAACACTCGACGACGCAACTCGGTGGCCGCTTCGGCCAGCCCGCCCAGATAGGTAGCCGGTTCGACATTGAGGGATCGCGCTGAGGAGAGCGGTTCATTTCGAATCAGTGAATAGGTGAGGCTGGCCTCGACATACTCTTTGAGTGCATCCTGGGAATAGCCGGTATAGTACAGGTCGGGGAACCCCTTCAAGTCACCTACCAGCTCTTCGGCCTTTGCTTTGGCAAGGGCGATCTTGGCGGCAGCCTCGTCCCACTCTTCCCGGTGAGTCGCGCGGATGGCCTGGGCGCACAGCCGGGTGAGTTCGCGCGAGCGGCGCAATGCCTGGTCACGAACGCTGGTCTTGGCGCTGAGCGTATCTTGAATCTGCCCGATGATAGTGTTCAGTTTCTCCACGATCGGCCCTCATTCCTTTTTGGTGGGGGGCGGTGACTGTTTGAAGAGCGTGTCAGCCAGTGTCGGCCCTTGGAAGGTCTGGATGGCGCCGAATTTGGACTCGAATTGGGACAGATTATTCCCCAGTACTTCGTGGAGCAGCTTGGCGTGCATGGGGGTCATCACGATGCGGTTCTGAACCCGGCCCTTGGGCGCACGCGGCAGTACCTGAGCACAATCAACAATGATCTCGGCCGGCGTGTGGGTAATCATGAAAAAGTTCGCGTACTTTGGTTCCAGGTCCTCAGGTAGCTCAATCTTGACCTGTTTTGTTTGTACGGGTTTGGCGGCAGACATACGACACCTCCTTCAAATAGCATCAGAGAAGATAATCGAGCGGCCCGAGTCGCTACCCGGACAGTCGCCCACTGCCGGCCGGAACTAAAGATCGCCGAGCGCCTGGTGCTGGAGAGGAAATGGCCTCCCCAACACCAGGCACCCGTATTTCATGCCAGGGTACCCCAGAACGATTAGAAGGGGATACCGTCAGCGTCTACCTCGGCCGCGCCGGGCGCAGAGGGATGATCCACTGCCTGCCCTTCCTGCCGCCCGCCCAGGAAGCGTACCGTTTGGGCGTTCACCTCGAAACTGGCGGCCGGTGTACCGTCCTGCCGGGTCCAGATACGGGGTCCGCCAGTGGCGGGGTCCGGACGCATCCGGCCTTCCACTAGGACCTGGCGCCCCTTGCTCAGATACTGGTTGCACGACTCAGCCTGAGGGCCAAAGACGGATACGCGCCACCAGACCGTTTCTTCCCCTGGTTCGCCCGATTGCTGGTTTGTCCATTTGCGGTTGGTTGCCATCGAGAAACTGGTGACCGGCTTTCCATCCGGCAGGTACCGCATTTCGGGATCGTTGCCCAGGTTGCCAACAAGAGTACTCCGCTGATGCATCTTGCCCTCCTTGATTGGACGATGTTTGAGAGGCAGGTCAGAGGGTTCAGATGATAGCCCAAAGTACGGGAATAGTCAAAGCGTTCACTCCGTGCCAACGGATCCAGGAGAGATTGGTGGGAGCATCCCACGTTGCCCGGATCAGGGAAACGGCTAGACCCAGCCGCGCAGTTTCATGGCCTTGGCGACGCGCACTACCGAGACGAGGTATGCGGCAACCCGGTTGTTGACCTTGTACTCTTGGGCCATCTCGTGAACGGCGTGGAAAGCGGCCGTCATCTTGATATCCAGCCTCTCGTGCACGGTGTCCAGATCCCAGTAATAGTTGTAGGCGTTCTGGCACATCTCAAAGTAAGAGACGGTCACGCCGCCAGCGTTGCACAAAAAGTCAGGGATCACATAGACGCCGTTATCATATAGTATCCTGTCTGCTTCCGGCGTTGTGGGGCCATTTGCCAGCTCGGCGCTGATCTTTGCCTTGATCCGGCCGGCGTTCTGGTTCGTGAGGACGTTTTCCAGCGCGGATGGAAAGAGAACTGTCACCTCCAGCTCCAGCAACTCTTCGTTGGTGATGTTCTCGGCGCCAGGGAAGTTGATGACCGACCCAGTCTCTCGCTTGTGCGCGAGCACCTTTTCCGGATCCAGGCCGTCCCAGTTGCAGATACCGCCCCTAGAGTCGCTCACAGCCACGAACTTGAGGCCCAGGATCTCCTGGCCCAGAATGTGTGCAAAGGAGCCAGCGTTACCATAACCCTGAACGGCGGCCGTTGCGCCCTTTAACTCGATACCCAGGGCTTTGGCTGCCTCGCGAACGGTGTAGAGGCCACCGCGGGCGGTAGCGTCGCCGCGACCCTGCGATCCGCCAAGTTCCAACGGCTTGCCGGTGATGACGCCGAACTCATTGTGGCCTTTGATGACGGCATACTCATCAGCCATCCAGGCCATGATCTGGGGCGTGGTGTAGACGTCCGGAGCGGGCACATCCTTTTCCAGGCCCAGGATCCTGCCCACCTGCCGGATGTAGGCCCGGCTCAGCCGCTCCAACTCGCCGGCTGACATCTCTTTCGGATTGCATATGATGCCGCCCTTGGCGCCGCCAAGGGGAATGTCCACCACAGCGGTCTTCCAGGTCATCCAGGCGGCCAAAGCGCGCACCGTGTCGATGGTTTCGTCCGGGTGGAAACGGATGCCACCTTTCGTCGGGCCACGAGAGTCGTTGTATTGCACGCGGTATCCATGGAAAACCTTAACCGTGCCGTCATCCATTCGGACAGGCAAGGTCACATGCAGTTCGCGCAGGGGCCAGCGCAGCATCTCATGAACGGCTGGCTCCAACTCGAGGATCTCGGCAGCTTGAGCCAATTGTGCCTGGGCGATGGCAAATGGATTGAGCTCATCAGACATTTTCTTAACATCTCCTTGACTGAAACGCGAAAAAAACTGTCCCAGAGGGACAGCTGTGCCTATGGCGCAACTCTAGCCGCAGAAGGGGTCGCGGGCAAGTGACAAGTATCGCCAGTGTCGTGTGACTTTCATCTCAGCACAAATCGACCTCCCGCACGGCGTCGCGGGCAGGGGTAGCGGCCACGGCAGCCCGGCGATTCCTCGCCCTCTGCCAGTCGAGTCCCGGCGACGCATCGGCCGTTGTTCGTCACGGTGCGCATCGCAGCTTCCGCCGCCGTTTTCCTGCCTACCTGCACTATCCTATTCCAGGTAGGCGATAGCCTTTTCTCTGTCCGTGTTCATGACGAGATCCAGGCAGCGCCCGCCGGCCGCCGACGGGATGTGGATCACCTGAACGTACCTGGCATACAAGGCATCGGCCGGAAGCAGGCTCGGCAGTTGATTCTCCGCCCCGTTCAGAAAGGCGGCGTTGAAGACAATGTCCGGCTCGCCGGGGTAGAGCGCCAGTGGGTAGATATCGGCTTCCACCAGGTCCTGGAAGAAATGGGTGCCGTAGGACACCTCGACTCGGCCGCCGTCCCCAGGCATGGCGATCTCGACAAGCGCCCGGCAGTTGTAGATGTCCGCATAGGTAACCTTGACACCCAGTTCAATGTTGGAGGTCCCCCAACGCCCCGGCCCCATGAGGATAAAGATATGGTTCTCCAGGAGCTTGTTAAGCCGTCCCACTATTCTGGCCAACGCCAGCCGGGTGGAGTAGCTGGGAATCCCAGCGTACTTGCTCGGGTCAATGTAGACAACGTACTCGATCCGCCGAATCGCGCCGTTTGGAACCATGCGATTGGCAGTGAATAGAGTGTCTTTCTTCCGGATACCTGCCGGTATCTGGTGGCGTTCTGATTCTTCCCGACGGCTGAGCGGCCGGCACTGCAGCAAGCACAGCGTGAACTGCACGTCGGGGTGGTCATAGTCAATGTCGACGGCAAACTCTACGTCCACCGGACGTCCATAATGCGTCTCCAGCAGACTGAGGGTGTTCTTTAGCAGGGAGACAAAGCTGGTATCGCGCAAGAGCTGGTCGAAAGACAGGACCAGTTTCTCGGCCGGAACCTGGCGGCGGCCGGTGATCATCGGCCGAAGGTGGTCACCCTCGTCCACCAATACCAGATAGCGAAGAGCCGGAATTCTGGCCGTGAGCGCCCTTGCCAGCGGCACGGTCTTGAATTGGTTCGCGGTCAGATCGATCAGGTCCACAAAGTGCTGGGAATAGCGCTTGATCTGTTGGGGCATCACTTCCGGCCGCAGGTTGGGATGGCTCAGGGCGATCACACGCGGATAATCATTGGCCACTCGATCCACCGCCCGCGTACCCATCCCCAAGACCAGCCGCAGAAAGCCATCCTCTGGCCGGATGCGCGGATTCCAGCGGTGAGGGTTGCGGCTGAACCCAACGCCGGCCAGAGTGGGAAAAAAGAAATCGCCCCGTCGTTGTCCTATCACCTTCTGTATCAAAACCGCCATCCGCTCATCGTAATCCAACAACCCGCGGTGGAGACGGTAAAAAAGGGCATCCGGGCTCAGAACACTGGCATACACGCTGCAGACCGCGTTCTGCAGCGCTTCCAAGTTCTCCTCCAAGGTACCCTGGTTGGGACAAAAGTAGCTGTCGTACTTGCCGGAAAACGAATAGCCAAAGTTGTCCTCTAGCAAGCTTGATGACCGCACAATCAGCGGCGCACGCCCGACCTCTTCCAGGATCTTGCGCAAACCTCGTGAAACGGATCCGGGCAGGCGGCCGGCGCCGTAGGCAGCCTGAACACGGGCATAGTCCTCCTCAATCTTCTCCAGGTTGCGGTATTTTTGGTTCATGAACTCGTGCAGGTTATTGAGGGACATGAAATCGTAGAACGCGTCTGCCCCCACATAGTAGGACTCGGGGATAGCCACCTGTCTACGCAGGTCCAGCCCTTCAACCCTTTCGGCTTTCTTTTGCAGGATCTTCCAGGCCAGAAGCATCCCGGCCGCTTTGCCACCGATCTTCCCCCGGCCGATGCGCCGCCGGCGGATCTCGCGCAGGTCATCCATTGTAAAGTATTTCCTGGCGATCCCCACAAAGGCGAGTTGATCGCTGATCATTCCTTTGATGAGGACGACGACGAATTCCTGCAGGTGGTGCTTGAAGGTCGCCTGTTCTTCCAGTGGCAGCGCCTTCCATCGTTCATCCTGGGCAAAGAGCAAATCCCACGGGGCGAGCTCTGGATTGAAGGAGAGGATGACCTCCTGGCCGGGTCGAACCTCGTTGATGGCCGCTTCTACCGTCTCCTTGAACAGATCATGCGGCAGATTGTGGGCGAAATAGAAATCGGTAAGATGATCCCCGATGCTCCGCAACCGATCTGCCCAGTTGGCGGCCGATTCTTCGTAGAGCGGGTCGGTGATGCCCTCGCGCCTCTGAGATTCAATCGCTTTCTGCTCTATCTCGGCCTCAAAGCGTTCCAGGGTAATCACTCCGCGCGCGAACAACTCTTGGCGCATCTGCTCCCGAATGGAACGGGAAAGAATCGGATACTGCTGCAGTTCCAGAAAGACCTCCAGAACCTTGGGGAGCCGCCTCATGTCAAACGTCATATCGGTCTCCTGTCGGGGGAGCGATTCGACAAATCCTGCGGCAACGGCATGACCCAGGCGCTCTATTCGATCGAACCGAGCTGTTCTCTCAGCACGTCAATCACCACTCGGGGGTTGGCCTTGCCTCTGGTGGCGTGCATCACCTGCCCCATCAACCATTGGATGATCGTTTCCTTCCCTGCCATGTACTGTCTGACCTGCTCTGGATTCTCGGCCAGAACCTGGGTCACGGCGGACTGCAAGGCTCCCTGATCCGAGATCTGGGACAAGCCTCCGAGACGTACGATTTCAGTGGCCGATCCGCCGTGCGAGAACATCTCTACCAGCACGTCCTTGGCGGTGCTGTAGTTGATCTTTCCCTGGTCCACCAGAGTTGCGAGTTCAGCCAGCTCGGTTGGAGATATCTGAACCGCATCCATGGGCAGGCCGCTCTCTTTCATCAACCGGAAGAGTTCGCCACTGACCCAATTGCTGATTGTCTTTGACTCCCCACTGTAACTGCAGACGGCCGCCTCAAAAAAGTCAGCTACAGTCATGTCCGCCACCAGGACGCCGGCGTCATAGGCCGAGAGTTGATGCTGGATTATGAAGCGATCCCTCTTGGCATCGGGCAGTTCGGGCAACCGGCCGCGCATCTCTTCCACCCATTCCCGACTGACCAGCAGCGGCGGCAGATCCGGCTCGGCGAAATAGCGATAGTCCTGCACTTCCTCCTTGGTTCTCTGTACGGCAGTGGCATTGCGGTGCTCGTCCCATCCCATCGTAACGCACTGCACCTGCCCGCCGGACTCTATAACCGCTGTTTGCCGTTTGACCTCATATGCGATGGCGGCCCGCACCGCTCGGAGCGAGTTGAGGTTCTTGATCTCGGTTCGGGTGCCGAACTCTGTCGCCCCGTCCGGGCGGATGGAAACATTCGGTTCGCACCGCATGGCCCCCTTTTCCATTTCCGCGGTCGAGACGCCGAGATAGCGCAGAATGGTGCGCAGCTTGGTCAGGTAGGCGTAAGCTTCTTCGGCCGAGCGGATGTCTGGTTCGGTGACGATTTCCAGCAATGGTACGCCAGAGCGGTTGAGGTCGATCAGGCTGTGATCTCCCCGGTGGTGTGACTTGCCTGTGTCCTCTTCCAGGTGGGCGCGCCGGATGCGGATCGGTTTCTGACGGCCGTCTGCCTCCACTGTCAGCCAGCCATGGTGGCATAGCGGAAGATCGTGCTGTGAGATCTGGTAGCCTTTGGGCAGGTCGGGATAGTGGTAGTTCTTGCGGTCCCATCTGGTCAATCGGGTGATCTGGCAGTTAAGCGCCAGGCCAGCCATGACCCCATACTCTACCGCTTTCCGGTTGACCACCGGGAGGGCGCCGGGCATCCCGCTGCAGACGGGGCAGGTACGGGTGTTGGGCCCGACGTCCTGGATCGCACTGCTCTCTGGCACCGGCGTGCGGGAAGAGGCGGCCGATTTGCATCCACAGAACATCTTGGAGTTGGTAGCCAACTGCACGTGAACCTCCAGACCGATGATCGCTTCGTACCGAGTCATGTGGTCACGCGCCGGAGAAGAACTTTGAACTCTGTCACGCTGGCGCCAAGAGCTGTGGTCGAGCGCGGCGGATTCGGCTGTCCTCGGTTGCCGGACCTTTGGAGCAATGTTGGTTCCATGTCACCATTATAGCGCATCTGGTGGACAAACGCCGTAGGATTGAGCACTCGGCAGAAAGCAGCACTGCGGTGAAGAATGCCTATCTGGGCGGTTGATCTACTGTGCGACGATCCGGGCCGGAGAACGCCAGCCAGGCGCCTGTTGAGGGGCGTCTCCGGGAGTTTCGGCAAAATCCAATACCCCGCAGCTAGCTGCGGGGTATTGGTACTCTACAAAACCAGGATAGAATGAAGGATCTCGTTGCCCGACGCGGGACGATACCCTTCTGGCAAGATCTAGGCACTTGATAAGGAATAACTTCCCGTTTTCAATGGTGATTCACGGGTAGAGCGGTCACAAAACCGCCAAGTTGCTTCTGAACAAGTACCAAGGAAGCGAGCCTGCCCGGCGACTGCTATTGCAGCACGGTCACGATGGGCAAGTCCCGCATCGTGACTAGGCCGGAGGCGGCTTGCTTGACGCGGCGGACGGCGTTGACTGCAATCGCTACGGTGGCGATATCGCCGTTGGTCCCTGCGAGCTTAACCTCCAGGTCGGGCTTGCCGGCGATCTTGATGGTGTCTCCCTCATCTTTCTCGTCCAGAGCGGCGATGAAGGTGAGGGTCATGAACTCGTCCTCGCCGGCGTACGCCCGAGCCACCTGCTTGAGCCCTCTGACCTGCCCGGGCTGCACCTCACAATGATCGGTCTTGACCAACCGGTCGGCTACCACCGGCTCGACGGCAGCCTCGTAGCGACTCAGTTTCCTGCCCAGGGTGTCAAAGACCATTCCCATCGACTCGGGCAGGCCCACGTGTCCCATGCGGCCGGCCGCCATCTTGGCCTTGAACGCGTCCACATCCATGCCGGAACCGATCTTGGCCTGAAATGGCCCGCGGCGGGTGGAAGCGTTTATGATCCGCAGCACGTCAATGCGCTCCACCTGCTGGCAGATGGCCGTCAGGCTGAGGGGGAGGGTGTCCATTAGAAAGCCGGGGTTGACGCCGGTGCCCAGGATGGTTCGGTCGAGGCGTTTTGCCAGGGCGTCGACCTCGGCCGCCTCTGTCGGGTGGGCCAACCAAGGGAAACAGAGTTCTTCGGCCGTGGAGACGATATCCAGTCCCGCTTCCAGGATCTCCGTGACCTGGTCCTTGAACTGGTCAAAATAAGAGTTGGTGGTGTGTAACGCCACCTCTGCCTCTGTTCGGGCCAGGACGGTTGCCAGCTCCTTGTCCACGGCAAATCCCAGATTATGGCCCAGGCCGATGACCTCGCCAACATCCCTGCCGGTCTTGGTGGGATCAATGTCAACGCCGCCAACCAGCTCCAGCCCCTTGCGCGTCGTGACATCGCGCGCCACGGCGCATCCAATGGGGCCAAGCCCGTACTGTATTACTCGGATTCTATCTGACATGTCTGATGCTTTCTCCTCGTATAATATGTGTTCAGGGTTATGGTCAGTGGCCTCGCGACCAGCTTCACTTGACCGAATGGCAGATCACGAATAACCTTTGATGCGGCGCGCCGCCCGGCGGCAGGCGTTTCCGAGTGAGTCGATGTCCGCCTCAGTGTGCGCGGTCGAAACGGCTCCGTGGCTGTCCAGCATGAATACGTCCTCCAGCAGCAGAGCCAGGTCCAACACCTGGTGACTGAGGGTGACGTCGCACACAGATGGATTGAAAAAGTCATCGGGTTTGTCGAGTGGGGCATGGGGCTCATAAGGAAAGTGCGCCATGAACATCGAGCTGCCGGACAGCACCTCGCTACCGTTGCCCGTAAAGCGGACGTAGATTCCCTCATCGATCAACGCTGAGCTCATGGTTTGGCGAGCCATTTCGCCCAACTGTGCCAGGCGAGGATAGACCTTGCTCTCGTTCGCAGCCAGGTGTGTCATGAGTGTTTTGGCGGCCAGTAGCGAGGCCGGGTGAGCAGCGTAGGTGCCCCCAGAGAATTTG
Source organism: Ardenticatenales bacterium (assembly GCA_030667645.1). GTDB lineage: Bacteria > Chloroflexota > Anaerolineae > Promineifilales > UBA4811 > GLR113. Next base: position 20,209 of record DAOUVM010000006.1, read on the forward strand.
ACTCGACCGCCTCCTGCGCGTCCTGCCAGAGCCATCACATCAGCCCGTCCGGCCAGGGCGGCCACCGGCATGCCGCCGCCCATGATCTTGCCAAAGGCAGCCAGGTCGGGCTGCACGCCAAACAGCGTGCCGGCATCGCCCGCGCGGAAGCGAAAGCCGGAGATCACTTCGTCGAGGATGAGCATGGCCCCATACTCGTGCGTCAGTTGTCGCGCGGTCTGCAGGTACTCGCGTGTTGCCGGCATGAACCCGCCAGCGCCGATGAACGGTTCGACGATAAAGCAAGCGATCCGGTCGCCGTACTGACCAAAGTCGTCGCGCAACCGGTCCGGATCATTGTACCTGGTCACTATCACTTCGTCGGTCAAGGTCGACGGTAACCCCTCGGTCTCTACTTGCTGGAATGCGCGGCCGGCCTCGGGGTGAAAGCCGACACCCTTGAGTGCCCAAGGGTGAGCGCCGTGCCAGCCGCCGCCCACTTTGATCACTAGATCTCGCCCGGTAAAGGCGCGGGAGAGGAGAATGGCATACATTGTTGCCAGAGTGCCACTGGTCGTAAAGCGCGCGCGTTCAGCGCCGGTCAGCCGGCAAAGAATCTCGGCGGTCTCGGCTTGCAGCCGGTCGGTGAATCCTGTCTGCAGCCCAAGACCGGATTCCAGAGCCTGAGCCAGCACCGAGGTCACAACCTCTGGATTGTGTCCTAGGATGTTGGCGAGGTGCCCCTGCCAGAAATCCAGGATCTCGTGTCCATCCTCGTCTCTCAGCCAAGCTCCCTTGGCGGCCGCGACGCGCGTTGGGAAGGGCTGGGTAAGCCGCAGCGCGTGACTGCCACCGTCCACCTGGCACTTGATCGCTTTCTCGTTCACGGCTCCCGACTTGGGCGCGTATTGGGCATAGGCTTCCGCAAGCTCAGCCAACAGCCCAGTGTAATCCCTTGTCTTCACACTTCCTCCCAGTGATACTCTGCGTTTCGAATAAGGCGGCTATGGCGTGCTGCGCCATCCCCGATGGCCCTGCTCTCCGGCGGTGGTCGTGGTTTCATGACATCTCATCCTAGCCGTGCCGCTGCATGAAACGATACATCCTTTCCAGCGCTTCCTCTATCTGCTCATAGGCGGTGGCGTAGGAGCAGCGGACAAAGCCCTGACCGGCCTCTCCAAATGCACTGCCTGGCACGACCGCTACCCTCTCCTCCTGCACAAGCCGCTCGGCGAATTCATTATCACTCATCCCGGTGGCTGCGATGGATGGAAAAGCATAGAATGCTCCGCGCGGCTCAAAGCAGCTCAAGCCGATCTCGTTCAATCCACTCACAATCAATTTTCGCCGCCGATCGTATTCGGCCACCATTGCCTGCGCCTCGTCTTCCGCGTGGAGCAGGGCAGCCAGCGCGGCGCGTTGAGACGTTGTGGGAGCGGACATGATGGTGTATTGGTGCACCTTGACCATCGCACCCAATAGTTCGCCCGGCGCGGCTGCATAGCCTATCCGCCAGCCTGTCATGGCATGCGACTTTGAAAAGCCCTGCAGCAGAATGGTGCGCTCGTGCATTCCCGGCAGGCTGGGAAAGCAGACGTGTTCAACTCCATACACCAATTTGTCATAAATCTCGTCAGAGATGACCACGAGATCGTGCTTGATCGCCAACTGGGCAATTTCGGCAAGCCGCTCGCGGCTCATCACCGCCCCGGTGGGGTTGTTGGGGTATCCGATCAGCAGCGCCTTGGTGGCCGGCGTGATGACGGACTCAATCTCC